>JALTOP010000381.1:0-9062 GCA_027000105.1 Planctomycetaceae bacterium
CGCGGACAACTATTTGCGTCTGAAAAATATCGTAAAAAATGTGGCCTCTCGCGCGGGCAAAACAGTCACCTTCATGCCCAAGCCGTTATGGGGCGAGAACGGTTCCGGATTACATATGCACTTTTCGTTGTGGAAACAGGGCGAAACTCTTTTCGCCGATTCCGGTTACGGAGGGTTGAGTGAAATTGCCTTGCATGCGATGGGCGGAATTTTGCATCATGCTCCCGCCTTGATGGCGTTTTGCTGCCCTACCACCAATAGCTATAAACGACTGATTCCCGGTTTTGAAGCACCAGTCAATTTAACCTACAGTTTTCGCAACCGCTCGGCTGCCATCCGGATTCCGGTTCATACATCCAGTCGACAAAGCAAGCGGTTTGAATTTCGTTGTCCGGATTCCTCCTGCAACCCCTACCTGGCGATGTCGGCCATTATGATGGCGGTTCTGGATGGTATTCAGAAAAAAATCGATCCCGGCCCCCCGTTGGACAAAGACGTTTACGATCTGACGGAGGAAGAATTGCAGGATGTTCCTCACACCCCGATCAGTTTCGAAGAGTCGTTACAGGCTCTCAGAGACGATCACGAATTTTTACTCCGGGGAGATGTCTTTACTGAAGATGTGATCGACACCTGGATCTGGTACAAAAAGGAAAAAGAAGTCAACATGCTGCGAGAACGCCCTCATCCCTATGAATTCATGATGTATTACGATATTTGATGCCAGGATCGTCTGTCGGGCCTGTCAACGCTATGAGGCTGTCAACGATCTTCCGTTGTGCTCAGAAAAGCAACTGCAGGAAATCAGCAAACACCAGCCCTGACGGCGAAAGGGATTCAGTTGTCTGCTTGTTGACTGCTTGCATTGAAGGACACTCCCGCGTATGTTTTAACAGGTGGTCAATGCTGTACACGCCTGCTGTCCTGCCTTTTAGAAGGAGTCCCAAGATGATGGTCAGACCGGCTTTTCGAATCCTGTTCTCTCTCGGTTTCATTTTTTCCGTGTCACCGATCGCGTTCGCCGATGAAAATGAGAATAAACCAGCGGGCAACCAGACGCAGAATCTTGCGGAAAAAGAGTTCGCGAAGCGGATGGAAAATACCGTTCTCGTCGGTTTCTTTACGGTCGATTCCGATAAACCGGATCAAGCTGGCGATCCGGAACGATATGAAATCCGAAAGGTGACCAAGGCGGCTGGCAACACCTGGATTTTTCAATCCCGCATCAAGTACGGGAATGTCGATGTTGTCTTGCCGATTCCGGTTCCGATTGAGTGGGCGGGCGATACCCCCGTTGTCTCGATGACCAACTTTAACATCCCGACAATGGGGACTTTTACGTGTCGGGTCATGTTCTACAAGGATCGCTACGCAGGAACCTGGCAGCATGGCGACAAAGGGGGCCACATGTGGGGGAAAATTGAAAAGGCTCAAAAGACCCCGGAAAAATAACATTGGTCAACTGTTGCCACAATTTCGTCCCGGCACTGAAAATTCGCCATCAGTTTTTACCTGCGCTACACAAGAACAGGCGTGATGCGACTACTGCCTGTTGGACGTTTCATTCTCCTGCGGGCTGACCGCGTAGGTTTCACATCGACAGAAAGGGGTTCCCGCACGATCCTTTTCGGAGAGGATTGGCTCACCGCTTAGCGGCCATTCGATGGCAAGTTCCGAATCATTCCAAAGCAGAACCCGTTCAGCTTCGGGGTTGTACTGTTTCGTGCACTTATAGGCGAAATCCGCCGAGTCACTCAGAACCAAAAAACCGTGAGCACATCCCGGAGGGATATAAAACTGTTTGTGGTCGGCTTCGGTTAAAGTCACCGCTTCCCATTGCCCGAACGTAGGGGAATCCTGTCGCAAATCGACAGCGACATCATACACCTCGCCCCTCACAACTTGCACAAGTTTCCCTTGAGCCTCCCGAATTTGATAATGCAATCCACGTAAGGTGCCACGGACGGATCGCGAGAAATTATCCTGCACAAAATTGCCGGGAAGGCCATGCTCGATGAATCGTGACGAACGAAAGGTTTCCATAAAAAAACCGCGTTCATCGCCGAAAACCTGAGGCTCAACCAGGACACAACCCGCAATTTTTGTTGTTTGAATTTTCATCGGTTCGTAATTCGTATTGATTTATCGGAAGAAATTGGCTCGAATAGCCAGGTGACAACAACTTGCCGGCGGGCCGATGTCAACCCGGATTGGTTTCAGATAGCAACGCGACCTCCTTCGAGGAAAATCGCTTTTGCGCTACGAGGGGGGGGGTAACGATTTCGTTCGTGTAAATTGGCATTTGGTGATACGCAGTTTGATATATCTCCAGCAGATTTGAGGGTCTCGAAAAACAGCACAGCGGCTTCATACAGATCGTCACCGCAAAAATGCGAACTCCAGAAATTTTCCAGGCACGCAATTTCAAAATACAGGCCGAAAAGACAAGCCGATGGTAACAAAAAGAGAGTCATTTATGAATTGGCGTTTAGTCTCCATCTTCTCTACGGGAATTATCCTGCTTTACTGCCTTCTTCTGCCTGCCACTGGAAGTTCAATCACCCGGGCAGAAGATTCAATAACGAATTCTTCCCGAACAGGCGAGATTGATTTCAGTAAAATTCCCGCCAAGGCGTTAAAAGGGAGTCCTGCCAATATAAAGGAAAACTGGGACGACACTTTGCCCCAAACAGTACAGGAGTTACAGCGATTTGAAGATGTCACAACCAGATTGGCTCCCCTGTATCGCAAGGCAACTGTCGGAATTCAAGTCGAGGGTGGCCAGGGCAGCGGTGTTGTCGTCAGTCCGCAGGGCCATGTGCTGACCGCTGCTCATGTCGTGGGGGAAGTTGGAAATCGAGTGACTGTTATTTTCCCGGATGGAAGCAGGTATTACGCCAAAGTGGCCGGCGTTGATGAGAGTGTCGATGCGGCCATTGTTCGTCTGGAAAGCAGTGGCCCGTTCCCTTTTGTCCCAATGGCCCGGACACGATACACGAAACCGGGAAGATGGGTCATCGCGACTGGCCATCCAAATGGATATCAAGTGGATCGTTTGCCGGTTATCCGTCTCGGACGGGTAATCGCGGTCACACCGAAGACCGTTCAAACCGATTGTTCACTCGTCGGAGGTGATTCCGGCGGCCCCCTTTTTGATATGCACGGCCGAGTGGTGGGAATCCATAGCCGGATCGGTGCCAGTAACAGTATCAACTTTCACGTTCCGGTGCAGGTTTATTTGAAAGACTGGGAAGCACTCAACGCCGGATACAAACCTGCAGAGAAAAAAACGAAACCGATTCCTTCCAAAGCCTATGTCGGAATTCGCGGACGTAACGCAAATAATGGAGGCTGCCTGATTACCGAGGTCTCCCCCAACGGCCCGGCCCAAAAAGCAGGAATCGAACGAGGTGATATTCTCATTCAGTGTGATCAGAAAAAAATCAACACGTTTGCTCAACTGGTCAATTACCTCAAAAAGAAAAAACCGTCTGACGAAATGGAAATAACCGTTCTGAGGAATGGTAAAAGAGAAAAACTCACGATCATTCTGGGCAAAACCCAATAAACTGGTAACAGGCAGACAACAGAAAAAAATGTATTTGCTGCGTCCTTTGCTGCCGGACGGTCTGATCGCGAATCCCCGACATTTCGCCTTTGATAAAAAAGAGGATTTTGTCAACACGAAAACGCTGCTCCCGGGGATTTTTTCCTTTTTTTCATCAAAGACAGAATCAGGTGTTTCCGATTGTGCCTGATCCAATCTGTGTGTACGATACACGGTGTTCTGGTTGAGCGGTTCTCGTTCAACAACAGGGGAGTCGGCGCCTCTGGTACAGAAGGATCTGAACAAGAATAAGAACAGGATGCGACCAGTCTGATGAACCTCAGTACAATACGCGAAGAATTTGCAGAAGATTACGAATTCCTCAAACTATGTGAGCGTTACGAAGATATCGATCTGTCCATAGCCGCCCTGGAATTGGCTCGCGATTATTATCCCGATCTTGATTTCGACCATTCGCTTTTGTGGATCGATGAACGGGCGGATGAGATTCGACGTGAAATCTACTCCTTGCATTCGCCAACTTCGCAAGCTGAATTTCTGGGAGAGTTTCTGGGCAAACATCACGGTTTGCATGGCGACAGTTCAGCCTTCGATGCCGCTGAAGGAAGTTATCTCAATCGTGTGATCAATACCGGTCGGGGAATCCCGATCAGTCTTTCGATCGCCTATATGGCGGTTGCCCGTCGGGCAGGTATCGATTTACAAGGTGCAGCCGCCCCTGCCCACTTTCTGACCCGCATGGAAACAATTGAAGGCCCTGTTTTTCTCGATGCTTACACACCGGGGCGCTGTCTGGGATATGACAACTGCCTCGATTGGATCCAGGCAATTGCTGATGTTTCCCGCCGCGAGGCGAAATCAGGACTGAAACCGGTTGGAACCCGCACCATTTTCACCCGCATGTTGAATAACCTGAAGGTGCTTTATGTTGAACAGGAACAGTGGATTCATGCACTGAAAGTTCAAAACCGCCTTCTGCTACTGCAACCTGCTCAATACGAAACGCGGCGGGACCTCGCCCTGATCTCGATCAAGGCTGGAAGACCTGGCGACGCTCTGGAATTACTGCGTCGACTGCTCCCGAGTGCTCCTGATACAGAAAAAGAAATCCTTCGCAGGCAAATTACGCAGGCATTTACTGAAGTGACCCGCTGGAACTGACTGGACTTCGCAATACGGTTTTCCATCTCGAAACAGAGTCATCGAAACAGAGTCCGCTCTTCCTGAGCAACCGAGGGGGCAACGGGGGAGATGATATCCGCATCGCCCCAAGGACGTAATCCCGATGATGGACTCTGCAGCAATGCACATTATCTTAATGCACATATCTTACGGTGGTAAATACGTAACTGGGTGCATTTCCCGGATTGCAGGTTATGCAGTCTGTTTTCGACAGGTGCTGGCTCCGTTTTGTTGGTGCGAGTATGACGGGCGTGCATCCGTGTTGTTCCGAATTCGAGTTCACCTGACGGAGTTGTCTCTTGCACCTTGCTAAGGCTGAAGTATTCAGATGCCGCATTGGAACGCATGGGGATGGAGTGTGCTGATTCTCCCATCCCTTCCAATTTTGCCGGCAACTCTCGCAGTCAACACGCCGGGATTGTCAACACGTTGCGACTGGATGGCTCGGTGCACGCGGTGAGTGAGAATATCGATGTCGATTTGTGGACACGGCTGCATTCACGGTGATTATTTTGATGTCAGCTATCACCTGTACTGATAAAATCTTCGGTGCGACGGGTGTTGTTGCCAGTCAAATCGGAGACGATCAAAGCCTTGTACGCTCGCCTCATCGAAAATCTTCGGTTCTTCTTGCCGTGATACGCTGGGCCGAGAATGAAACGCCAAAGAAAAGGGAAGGAACCGGGGCGAAATATCAGTCGTCTGCCTCACCGTAATGGACTTCGACCAGCTTTTCAGCAATGCCAGTCTGAGGAAATTCTGCGAATACCGATTCCGCATCGGTGTGCAGCCCCAATACTGCCCGCGGGAGGCCTGAAAATTCCATGTTTCGCAGGTAGAGCCATTGATGTTTACCTATCCTGCAGCGAGCCGCGAATGTGTCAGTTACGGAAAGTGCTTTTCGGTTTTCTGTGACCGTTAGCCTATTCCAGTCGCAATGATTTTTTTTTCTGACGGGAGACCAATCCAAAAGCAGAGGCATTGTTAATCGGTACTTTCCGTGTTGTTTCAGGCAAAGATGATTTCGGTTGACCTCAATCGCACCATCGGCGGCAGTCGTGCGATCTTGAGGTAGTCCAAGAGGAATACAGCCAAGACGGAACTGTTTATTTTTGAGGAACAGTTCCCGGGTTTCACGTTTTTTCTTCTCATTCCACTGGCCAGCCAGCGGAAGTTCCCAACAAAGTTCGATTCGTCTGTCCGGTTCTTTTGCAAAAACGGTATCCGAAAGTAACGCAATGTGGTCGGTACGCGAAAGGAAAATTTGACGATCGATGATCGCGGAGGCCGTTTCGTTTCGCAGTTCCAGAAAATCTCCTGTCTTATCACTGAACCAGCAGGAACTGCTCCACTCTGTTCCCAGGTTGTGCGGTTCGCCATCGATACTCAATTTTGTCAGCCAGGGTCCCTGAAAAACAGTTTGCCCCAGAGCGGTCAGCTGGAAAGAGGTGTCGGGGCGATCATGAAGAATCCCCAACAGGTCAGCTCCCGGGTACCAGTTGCTTCTCAGACAGGCCAAATGTCCCCAGGCGGAATTGGTGGCAGCTGTCTGATCCATTCCTTTTTTGGATTGACCGCTGGTAGATGGACTTTTTTTTGAGGGGCTGGCTTCTTCGAGACAGAGACGGCTTTGGATCGCCCAGTGGGCGCGGCGACGACGGGAGTGACTATTGATGGCCTCAAGCAGGGTTGTTTTCCAATCGGCCGGGGACGATGATGTCGAAATCAACGTTCCGTCACAGCATGTCATCGCAGCTGCTCTTTTAACCAGATCCTCCCAGCGCGGTCGGGTTCGGGGAGAGAACAGTTTCCTGTCAAACCACTTTGCCAGTCGAATTGTTCGCGTCAGGGATGCCATAAACTGGGGGAGGATTGGCATCAGGCTTGCATGAGGCGTTCCGTCCGTGTCGGTCAATTTGCACAACTCAACCGAAAATGATTTTTTGCCCGCTCGAAATAGACCGATTGATTTGAGGGATTGCCCGAAAATCACTCCCATCAATATCGGTAGCTCAACACGAGTGAGGATGATTTCCAGGGAAAATTCCTCTGATTCGCAAGGCAGTTCAAGCGATTCTTTTACAAATTCGAGGTGCCGATACAAAAGGGACCAGAGCGTCAGAAACAGCTCATCGGTGATCAAATCGCAACTGAGCAGCAATACCTGAGTCAGCAGGAAAAGGTCGAGCAGTTCGGGCTGTGCCGTTTCCACATGGCCTCCCGATCCCGAATGAGCGTCCGGCTCAATCTGGGACCATTCATGAGCCAGCAGGCTGTGCAGTTCCGCGAGCCAAATTTCACGGGCGACTCGTTGATCTGCAGCGGGCTCGGTCTGTGACTTTTTCTCGATGAGAATCAATTGTTGGAGCAGGGTCACCAAATCCCGATCGTGAGAGGTTTGCGCATCGGATTCCGCATCGGGATTTTGGAGGCAAAGTAAATCGAGCAGCGAAAGCAGGCCCTCCCGGTATTGTTCTACCCCTTTGGCATTTCTCACTGCGTGCGAGAGTCGCTTTTTCAGTATGTTTGCGATTGGTTCCTGTTTTTTTTTCTTGAGTGATTTCCGCACTTTGGCAGTCAAGCCATTTTTCCATGCCAGGCCTTGCAGCAGCAGATGCAGATCCTGTAGGGCAGCGGATTCCTCAGGCACTTCCGACGGCGTATCAATACTTGCTGGAGAAATTGTCTGTGTCATCAGGTCAAGTTTCAGTTAGAAAAATGCGAATAGAACATGAGGTTGGGGAAAGCTGCCCCCGAAGTTTTCAGTCCGACAGTTAACGGGTTGACAGGTTTCAGGTGTAATCAGTGCTCAGGAGCAATCAACCGCTATCAATTTTTCTTTTGGGAAGAGGAGGAAGCTGAATGGCTCGGTTTGCCGAAAAGCATGCGGACAGAACTGTTTTGTAATACGCTGGTAATTTCGACATCGACATCCTTGCCGATAAGATCTCTCCCCTGTTCGCAGACCAGCATCGTGCCATCGTCCAGATAACCAACACCTTGTCCGAAAGACTCTCCCTCTTTGATCAAATGAATGCGAACATGATCCCCGGGAATGTACTTTGGTTTCAGGGCATTGGCGACATCATTCAGGTTGATGACATCGATATTCTGAACACTGGCCACTTTGTTCAAATTGACGTCATTCGTAATAATGCGACCGCTGACGGCTTTGGCCACTTCAATCAGCATTTGGTCGTGCGGTGTCGCTTTTCCGGAGATCGGCTTTTCGAAATTGGTGTCGTAGATCCGAATCTCTGCATGCGGGTGTTGTTGGATGCGGCTTAAGACATCCAGGCCGCGTCTTCCTCTCCCTTTACGGACTTTATCGCCGCTATCTGCAATGCGCTGTAAATCTTCCAGCACGAAATCCGGAACCAGCATCTGGGAATCAATGACGAGAGTCTCGACCAGTTCCGCGATTCTCCCGTCGATCAGAGCATAACTGTCAACAACAAGCGGCCTGCCTCCTTTCAGTTCACGGGAAAATTCGACGTACGGGATGACGAAGCGGAAATCATCTTTGGTCTGCAGAAGGAAGGAAATGGAAAGGTACGGAATCGTCAGCAGCATGAACATCGATGTCAGGTTATAGTAGGCCTGTCCATCGCGGAAGTTGGCCTGATTGAAGGCCGGTTCAATGGCCTGGATGAAGAGGTAGCTCAGCAATGCCCCGACGAGCAATCCGAAGTAAATAGCGGAGATTTCTTCGATTCGTTTTTTGCGAATGAGCAGATCGGTCGCGATAATGCCGACGACAAGCGACATCAGCACCAGAAAGGCAATCAGAGGGTGCTCGGCAATTTCAGTTGGAACAAGCTGATCCTGTGTGATGTAGGTGGCAAAAGCCCCCGCAGAGATACACACGAAAATGGCTCGAATGATGTTCAAAAGCATATTGATACCCTGTCCTGGGGAATGTTGGTTCTTCAACAAAAAACTTGAAACTTGGTTAGTAGCGGGTTCCGCTTACGGGTTATCCGTCAGGTCTGTAGCAACGGAAATATGTTCGAGGATGTCTGTTAAGTTCTCGTTTACGACGTTCACAATTTGTGCATCATCTTGTGCATCATGTTCAAACTGCGCATCGGAAACAGTATAACCGGGGCGTGTTGACAAACGGGTGACGTCAGCCTTGCACGATGCCCATGCATCAGCACATCTGAACAATCAGGCAGATGCGAATTTCGTGTCATCATACGCATCGGAAACGAGAATTTCCAGACAGATCACTCGCAACTTCGGAACAGGATGTCACAAAAGCGGGCATGACGGCAAAACAGGGAGCGCACTTGCCTTTGGGGGGGAATTT
>JALTOP010000381.1:9072-12601 GCA_027000105.1 Planctomycetaceae bacterium
TAGTTCGTCGGGAAGAATTGCTCCCGAGTGTTTTCGGCTGTGGTATCCGTCTCCCATCACAAATTTGTAATCGTATTTTTTGAACTTCAATGCCGCAGCCATCTGCAAATTTGCGAGTGGCCAGTTTCCATGCGCATTGTCTACATCGTTGGAGCCTTCCTGCAAATGAACGCGAATAGGCTTCTTTTCGGTCTTGCGGATCAAGGCGGGGTAAACATGTCCGCCACGTATATTGGTGAAACTGCCAATGTGACTGCTTACTTTTCGAAAATAGTCCGGCCGTTCCCAGGCAACAGTCCAGGCACAAATGCCGCCCGAACTGGCACCAGAAATGGCTCGCCCTTCCGGGTTATCGGTCAGTCTGTACGACTTGGCAACTTCCGGGAGGATTTCTTCGATCAGGAACCGGGCATAATCGTCACTAAGTGTATCGTATTCGATACTGCGATTTCTCGGTACGGCTTGCCACCAGGTTTTGAGGAAGGGATTTCTCCCGGATTGATGAAGATGCCTATCGTGACGGGCATTTCGCCGGAATGAATCAGATTGTCAAAAACATTCGTTGCGCGAACCAGACCTTTCGGGTTGCAATACGCCCAGCCATCCTGAAAGACCATCACACAGGCCGGAGTTTCTTTCCTGTATTGGGCGGGAACATAGACCCAGTAGTCTCTGACTGTTCCCGGAAAGATTTTGCTGGACTTCCATTGATATTGTGTCAACTTTCCCTTGGGAACTCCTTCCTGAGGATACGAATCGGGGCCCAGGATGTAATCATCAGCCGCCTGGAGAGAGACTCCCATAAGAAGGAGACAGACAAGCCCGAAACAGATTTCTTTCGACATCTAACCAACTCTTTCTGTTCTGTTTTGTTCTGTTATGTGAAACATTTGAAGCCATCCATGGAGAATGCTGATGACCATTATACGACCAATGGTCAAAGTTTACGAACGGAGCGAAAACTTTTGAAAATCTCATTATGGTTACGGCGGTCAGAACAGATCAGTCGTGCTGGGATGTCCATCATTCAGCTTTGTTTGAAGTTCCGGAATCTTGCAAGCGTATCAGGATCAAGTCGGATACATACCAGCCGGCGAATGCACTGGGGACGAGCAGAATAAGACCGGAGCACCGGAACCAGGCAGGTGATGGAACCTGATAGAGCATCAAGCTCACGACCGAGCAGAATACGAGGCTGTAAACAGTGGAGCAGAATTTCCCCTGTTTGAACCCGATAATGCCCGCTAACAGACAGCCGGAAAAGATTCCTGTTGACCACCCTGCGAGCACAATCAAGAGTGCTGCTGCGGGGAGGTTGCCAATATACTCGCCCATTTGAGCCGGAGTGTCCAGTTCAAGACCAACCGGAGGCGGATAGAGAACATGCCCGATCGACTCGATCGTTCCGACAACAATCACGCCGGTGACCATTGCAAAAATGATCGCAACAATATTGCGAAAATGCTGTGATTGCGGAATCGACACTTCCGCGTCGCCTATTCTAATCGGTTCCATTGATTCCCCAGCACATTTGGTAGTTGGTTCATTCTGATATACGTTACCAAACTGGTAGTTCCCCACAATTGTGAGTTGTACGAAAAGCTGTTCGCAAACCTTTACCGTGCCCTAAACGGCGCACATAATATACCGTGCATAAGCATAATATGGAAAGCAGAACACGACCACAACACCGGCAAGCGGACGATGTTGTTTTCGGATGCTCTTGCCCGTGATTGTCCTCTTCCGGGTTCTGATAGCTGATCGTGATGATATCGGAAATATCTCGAGACGTCCAAGTTGATCGAGATATCCAGGCCGGAAAGAAAGGTTTGAGCCTTGGCACGCTCCAAGCGAATCCACATGGTTCACCACGTATTTGAACTGTGAAGTGTTGTCGCTTTCAGGTCTCGCATTGGCTGACAGATACTGGCTGGCACTATTGTCCTTGGTAGGGAAGGCGGGATCGGCACAGAGGATTGGTGTCTTTAGTTCCGAATTGCATATCTGAGCGCAAAGCAGACGCCCAATTATCAGGCAGCGCGATATTGCAGAATCATGCGATTAGCGGGAAGTCTCAATTTTTTCTGCCGAATGAGCCCCTGTTTTGCCCTTTTATATACATTCAGCATGTGCGTTGCATCGCGAAAGCGATTTTTAGGAAGCGGATCGATCGATCGTCGCAGAAATTCAACAAATTCGGGAGTCACTTTTCGACGGACTCTCAAAATCCCGGCGGCAGGCCAGTCGTACGGCCATTCCGGCCACTGTCCGCTGAGCATGCGATAGATGATCAACCCCAGCGAAAAAACATCGGAACGCAACGAAGGCTTTCCCATCGCCTGTTCCGGTGCCATGTAGCCAACGGTTCCGGTACCCGCCCCCTGCACCGATTTTTGAGCAATTTTTGCGATCCCGAAATCAGTCAGTTTCAAAATCTGGCCCGAAAAGAGCAGCATGTTATCCGGTTTGATGTCGCAGTGAATGATTTTTTGTGAGTGGGCGTAGGAAGCCGCTTCGAGCATCTGTTCGCACAGGTTCAGAATGGTCATGATCGACATTCGATTGCGCAAACGATCCGCCAACGTTTTTTCAGCCAACGGATAGACGATCACGAAATGATCATTGATAAAACTGGCGTCTTTCAAGGCGAGAATGTTTGGGTGGTCCAGCCTCGCGACCATTCGAACCTCCCGGCGGAAGTCATCCAGAATCTGATTCGTTACATAACCGGCGTGAGGAACCTTGATCGCAACACGAATCCCCTCGATAGTATCGAGGGCCTGGTAAACGGTTGCAAAACCACCTTCGGCCAATCTCCCCTCAATGCGGTATTTGCCTAATCGTTGACGGGTCCTGAACACGGCGATGCTGTCACTCCTGAGGTCGTATCAAGTTTGTTGATCAGATTCAGCACTTCGCAGCACAGGAATCTGCTTGCATTATCGGCTTAACGTGAAAAGTCTCTGCAATCGAATCTTCGGTTCTGTTTGACACCGCCGTAAGCTGTTTCCCATAATGGCACAATGATCCACATCGTGCCGATTACCGAAACTGGGTAAACTTTTTGGCTTGGGTATTTTTGGTAGCAGAATTCACCGATTGAAACATCCTCAAAACAACTGGAGTCACAACACGCATGAGATGCTTTTCCCTTCTATTTTTTACACTGATCCTGTTTTCCCCCGTTCAGGTCCAGGCTGCCCCACCGAATATTGTTCTGATCATTTCGGATGATCAAGCCTGGGACGATTACAGCTTTATGGGGCATCCACATATCAAAACGCCTCATTTGGATCGCCTGGCTGTTGAATCGCTGACTTTTACCAGAGGCTATGTTCCCGACAGTTTATGCAGACCATCACTGGCAACAATCATTACGGGTCTGTATCCGCATCAGCATGGAATTGTCGGGAACGATCCGCCCCCGCCACCCGAGTTGGCAAAACTGCCCAAAGGAAAGCAGCGGGCAAGCAAAAAGTATCTGGCTATCCGCAACAAATATCTGGAGCACATCGATGACGATCCCAAA
>JALTOP010000382.1 GCA_027000105.1 Planctomycetaceae bacterium
GATCGGACAAAAGCGGCATCCGGACGGAAGCTGTTCCGATTATGCGGGCTATGCCGATCATATCGGGGCCGGTTGTAACGATTAGGCAAGATAATCCAGTTGGAGCCCCTCTGTGGCGTGCTTCTTGTCGAGATAAGATCGGAAGTTCGGGTAAAGTGGGGCAGCAAAGGCGTCGCCATGTTCACGGGCAAGGTCTTCTGCAATACGCTGGTCCAGTTGGCTGCGAAATGTCTGTTCTGCTTTTCCTCCCCCGATATACGCCACTTCTCCTTGTGTGCTGCGTAGCGATTTCAGCATCATTTTGAAGAATGTTCCCGCCACAAAATCCTGAAACGCCTCTTTTGTCCGAATCGCCTGTTCATCAGGCAGGTTCTGCTTGCTTTGCAGTTGCGATACTTCAAATGCATTTTTTGAAGCGGCGGAGATGGGTGAGATCGACATGACTCTTGTTCCAAACAGAGATATTCCAAACAGACATATTTCTAACAGGCAAAAAACAGGCACCTACCATCTGGCGTCTATCAGATCTCTTCGTAGATGGCGTGCAGTTTTCCGGAACGGGCCAGTTCCCGCAGCACTTCGATCATTGCATCCCGCGGCACTCCCAGTTCGTTCAATGCTTTGACGAGTTGGTCGAGACGTGACGTTGTGCGGGTCGATTGTCCATCAGAAAGCGGTTTGAAGGTCGCTCCGTTGATGACAGTGTTCCCCGTTCCGATACTGATCTGCAAATTGGGATGATTGATCAGAACCGGGCTCAGTTCGACATCACCCGAAACAATGACAACGCCCGTTTTGGAATTGACCTGAACTTTCGACATGCTGTGTGGCGAATTGATTTTCAGATCAAGAACTTCCGCAATAAAATCGATCGGCGTTTCCTGCCACGTTTTCGGGATTCGCACATCGATAATGCTGGGGCTGACCGCCCTGGCATGCTGCTGGCCAAACGATTCGAATTCGAACGCTTCGTTAATTCGTTCAGTAATTGCCCGAGCTGAAATAAAACTGGAATGCGGGCCGTCGAGCAGCAAGCGAATTTTGGGTTCCCGACCAGAGTCGTCGATAATACGTTTCAGATAATCTTCGTTGCGGAAGTAACTATCCTTGATAATCACACCTTTGGGAATGCGTCCGTTTGTCAGTTGGGTCGAGTCTTCAATGACAATAGCCCCTTCGGCTGTTCCGATAACCGTTTCATTGTTCAAGTCGTCACTTTGAAGAGGAGTAATCAGCAATCGTCCTCCGCGTAAACTTTTCGCACTCAGGTACGAACTGATGTAACAGTCGAGTCGTTGCCCTTTATGCAAACCTGTTTTGGGAATCGTGGCATGAACGGTGACGATCGCCACATTTTTGGCGTTTCCCAACTCCTTGGCATCAAGCACCGGCGTGTGCATTGCTTTCATCGCGGCGGCAAGTGCGCGAATGGTCGGCCCGGATTTACCGCCATCTCCTGTTCCGTCGAGGCCGACAACAATTCCCATCCCGATCAGGCGAACTTCTTCGTGTCCATAGATCGAACAGATATTCTCCAGACGAATCTGCGCCCGGACCTGTTCTGTACCGCTCAGGAACAGACAAATTGTGAGAATGAGCAAGGAATATTTCATGATTGATTTCAACATGGGAGTTTTCACTCATGCCTTTTCAGGTTTTAGTCTTTGGATTGGTGCATCAAAATGGTACGACAACGGGCACGGAACACGAAAAGACAACCCAATTTAATGCCTGAAAAGGGCACTAGAATGGCCAAAGCAGATCGTACAATTTGGTGCCCCAGCGGCGTTTGACAGATGAATAATTTCGACCCTCCTGCCTTTTTTCGATATTCAGGTTGGCGATATTTTCACTCAAAACAGTATTGTTGCTCAGGACATCTTCGTAGCGAACTTCTCCATGCAGTGTGTATTCCCATAAATCATCACCGGCGTTGATTTTCTTCCGCGCTTCCAAAACGAGGTTTCCATTCGGACGAATATCGACAATCGTGGCCGCGATGCGATACGTAATGCCTTCGGCGTCTGTCACCTGACCTGTCGCCTGAATTCGATCCGATTGATTCGCATCGATGCCCGGACTTGTTGAGGCTGAGTTTTCCAGTGTTAAAGCGGGGTTGAGGCGAACAAATTCCTTCAACTCGGAAGAAAAAGTGGATCTCCGCTGCCTATTGAACCGGGATTTCAAAGTGACTTCCGATTTCTCGCTCACAATAACTGTTACAATATCGTTGACTTTGAATTCACGCGGTTGCTGCTCATCAATATATATCCAGGAATAGTCCCGTATTGTCGGCGGCGGTGCAAAACGAGTCGCGCGAGCCATCCCCGGATGATGAGGTTGAGGTGACGCCAAAGGCCGTCCCGCCGGTCGCCACCTCGTGGCTGGTCTGGGTGGGGGGGCATAGATTCCCTGTGCAGCAACAAACGGCGTGGTAAGCAGCAGGCCGTTCATCAAACACGCAAGTGGTAGCAGACGCAGCAGTAACATGGAAAGGACGATCTGTTTATTGACGATCTGTTTATTATTGAAAAGACGTGATTGGCGACAGAATTCAGCCATCGATCTGTCTGTTTTTAGGGGAGTTGTACGGGACGGTTCGCCTGAATTCGAACCTGAATTGGCTTTGACGGTGCGGTTGTCGCCGCCTGCCGGTACGAAGCAGAACGCATCTTGCCGTTTCCGTAAATCTGTGAGCCGTCCGTTGGCTTCAAATCCTGTAACCTCTGCCCGGATAGTTGATTGGCTGTGCCGATATTGACTGTACCGACATGGCCTACTGTTTGGATCGATTGCTGTAGAGACGGGTCGTCGAGAACGATTTCTGCTTCACGAAACCCGCTGACTCTCGCGGTCACCTTCGCTTTTCCATCAATCGGGGTCAGTGTGACATATTGCCCTTTGGCTCCTTCATCGTGGCTCCTGCAATATCTGCGAACAACGACATCACCAACACGTGCATACACGGCGACGATATCATTACGTTTGACCAGCGGAAGTTGTCTGATGTCCTCAGGATGGATGGGGGTCTGGGCACGAATGTTCTTGATTGTTTCCGTTCCCACGACATCTTCCAGGCTGGTGAAGAACGGTTTTCCATTTGAAGACAGATCCGGATCGACCCAAATCAAGTCTCCTTCCCGAATCACCTTGCCGCGTGGCAAACCCAATTTTAACGCCAAGGCTCGTTGTTTGATGGAGACTCGACACGGCAACAGAATGTTTTGAATCTGATTGTTTCGGTCAACAAATTGGACATGGAGTTGTTGTGTCCCCGTCCAGGGAGGTTGTCCGCCCATAATTTTGATCGAACTGCCGGCAGCGTACAAAGCGGCGATCCTCCGCGACTGTTCGTCCGGAATTTCCACATGAATCGAATTGAGCTCGGGCGCGCGATCTTCTATGTATTTACTGATCGAGGAATCCAGCAATTCCCGAATTTTGTCGAGATAATCCGATTGCGGGCTGAACTCCCTTTTTTTTCTTCTTGTCTTGTGAACAACCAGCGATTCACTCGGCCCGATAAAAGAAATCTCTGTTTGGTCGATGCCACGCAATGTCAACTCCCGGCGGACACGATCGATATCGATCCGCAGACTTCGACCTGCTGCCGGGGCTGGTGCCAAGGTGAGACGTTTCAGGCGTGTTGCGTTTTCTTCATCCGTTTCAGAAATTTCTGCCACATCTCCCAATGTAACCAGTGTAGAACCTGCGGTAGCGTTCTCACGCAGGCGAATGACGGTTGCGTAACTGGCATGAGGAATCAGAGAGGAGATCAATACAACGAGAACAGCCCACAAAGCGGCTGTGGGACAGACCGCCGTGCGACAGTGCATCTTCCCGGAATGTTTATCTCTCGTGACCATCTTTTCGTCCAGGTGAAATGTTTCGCAGCGAGGTTCATGGGAGTAACAACGCAGCAGTTTGAGACAGGCTGTTTGGGCAGGATTTCCGATTTCAGGCCATTTTCGACATTGGAGACATCAGAGACATTAGAACCGTCGTAAATTGTTGATCAACTGCAGCATCTGATCGCCCGCTTTCAGGCTTTCACTGTTCAATTCGACATTTCGCTGTGTTTTGATCAGGCCGACCAGTTCACGGACCGGTTCGACATTGGAGGTTTCCAGAAAATTCTGTTTCAGTGTTCCTGCTCCATCCACACCCGGAAGCGATGTAATTGCCTGCCCGGAAGCTTCTGTCAATTCGTAAAGGTTTTCACCGACCTGCAGTAAACCTTCCGGATTGATGAACCGGGCCAGTTCGATTTGGCCCGCCTGTGTCAGCGTGGCCGTTCCCGCTTCCCGATAGGAAACCAGGCCGTTGGCGCTAATGGCGATATCAAGCGCTGTTTGCGGGATGTTGATTGTCGGTTGTAACAATCTTCCGATATTGGCTGAACTGAAAACAAGGTTGCCATCGGAATTTCGGGAGAGCGTTCCCGCCCGTGTGTATAACGGATTCCCGCCGTTCGGATCCTGCACCTGGAAAAATCCTTCGCCCACAATCGCCACATCCAGGGCACGGCCGGTTTCTTCGAGGTTTCCTTCGCGGAAATCAACCTGGGTTGCACGCAATCGCGAACCCAAACCGACACTTATACCTGTCGGTGTCAGGGAACCGTTCGTCTGCTGACCGGGAACCTTGTAATGCTGATAAAAGAGATCCTCAAACTCCGCTCGAGAACCTTTGAACCCGGTAGTTCCTGCGTTCGCCAGGTTGTTGGCGGTAATGTCCAGTTCGTACATGAAGGCTTCCATCCCGGAAGCAGCCGAATTTAATGTCCGTAAACTCATCGATTACTGTTGTCCTCCCACTGCCTGTAATAATTGGGCAAGAGCATTATCCTGATGCTGAATCAGGTTCATGTTCGCTTCGAACCCTCGTGAGGTTTGGATCATTCCCAACATTTCCTTGATCGGATTCACTCCCGATTCTTCCAGAAATCCCTGACTGATCCGAAGTTCCGGACCGGCTGGCCTCACTTCGCCTTGTGCCAGGTAAAGGCTGTCACCCATTTTTTTAAGTGAACGTAAATCTTCAGGCTGTACCAATCCGAGTTTCGCAACCGGAAAAACTTCATTTGTCTGCGGATCGATGGCGGAGACGGTGCCATCCTGCCCAAACTGCACATCCAGGCCGGGGGGCAATGAAATCGGTTCACCGGTGTCATCCAGAACAGCCAGGCCTGTGTCAGACTGCACCAATTCGGAATCCGCATTCAGGGCGAACGAGCCTCGCCGGGAAAGAAAAGTTTGTTCTCCATCTGAAACCTGAAGAAATCCCGGCCCCAGCAACGCAATATCGAAATTGGCTCCTGTTGCAGTGAGGGAACCTTGCGAGAAATCTGTAAATGTCTCCGCGATAACGGCAGAACCGGGGTGATTTTGTAAATGATCCGGGACTTCGTGCAATTCACCATCCATTTTGGCTTGCTGATCACGCACCGAAAACACGGCTAAATCCCGCTTGAAACTGGATGTTCCCGCGTTCGCCAGATTGTTGGAGATCGTCTCCATCTTGATAGCCTGGAGATCAGCACCAACAGCAGATTGATAAAGCCCGTACAACATACCGCAACCGATTCCTCTCATTCTTTACAAAAAGGAGTCCATAGTCGTCATCGGCCGTTACAGCTTGCCCCTTGAGTAAAATCGTTAAAATCGGAACAGGTTGCCTATATTTCCTGTCTTGTCAGATTTGCTGTTTAGCTGCACCTGTTCATTGGTGTATGTTCAAGTGGCCAGTTAGTTGGTGGTCGCTTTTTGCGGGCGAGATAGCGAGATACAGTAATGATCTCCCTGTTTAAACGGTTTCCTGGATGTCGTTAAACAGTGTTAAACAGCAATGTCAAACGGGCTTTCCCTTCCCCTTGGTACAAATCCTGCAATAATGGGCTGCGTACCAATTTTGATGTCAGAAGAAGCAAATGGGGATTATGGATCACTCTCAAGAGGAATCAACCGATTCGCAGAGCCAAGGCATTCCGGAAGTTCTTGTCTTTCCTGATGGTCGGCGGATTGTTGTGCAAGAAACGGGATCGGCTCCCGGGCATCCGGTGGCTCCGCAGAAATTCTGGCAGCAGCGCAAATATCTGTGGGCGATCGGTCTTTTTCTGGCGACATGCCTTTCCACCTGGTACGTTGGTGAGAAAAGGTACAGCAACGGTTTTGGTTATATGCTGCCGGTCATGCTGATACTGCTGGCTCACGAAATGGGGCATTACATTACATCTCTCATCTATCGGGTTCCGGTCTCGCCTCCATTTTTTCTGCCGATGCCTTTTACTCCATTGGGCACATTTGGAGCGCTTATTGTCCGACAAGGCGGGCGGGAAGACCGAAAAGTTTTGTTTGATATCGCCATCGCAGGGCCGTTGGCCGGACTGGTTATCGCAATTCCAGTCTGTATTTATGGGGCAATGATCGCAGTAGAAGTCCCACAACATCTCGTGCCTGTGCACGAGTATGAATTTATGGCTCCACCCTTTGTGGGGTGGATTGTCAAGATGGTGCGTGGTTCCTGGCCACTCGGCGTTGCGATGGAAAGTGCTGTCCTGGATGCAGGATGGGTCGGCATTTTTATTACCGGTCTGAACCTCATACCGATTGGGCAACTCGACGGTGGTCATATTCTTTACGCGTTAATCGGCAAGAGAGCACACCAGGTTGCCACAGCTTTGATTGTCGGATCCTTTCTTTACATGATACTCAGTGGGAATCCCACTTTTATGCTGATGCTGTTTCTGATTGTCATGATGGGGCCGTACCACCCACCAACGGCCAATGATCGTGCTCCGTTGGGGATGTTCCGGATCGTTCTTGGCTGGTTGACGTTGGCGTTCATCCTTGTGAGCTTTTCGCCCACACCCATCATCATCCGGTAGAACAGATCAGCTGATAGTACGTCACCTGATAGTCCCGATAGTACAGCACTCGACAGAATAGCACCCGATAGAACAGTTGCGCTGTCGTCTCCTGCCATTCTTTCCTCTCATTCTGGAGAGGGAAGCACGCTGGAGAGTCATTCTGATGCAGGGATCCGATTTGTCCGGCAGGCAGAGGCTATCTGCATAATGGCGTTATTCGGGGACAATCAGAAAATGCTCGGAGCAACGTATATCTGAACAACGGATAAACTGCGGATAAAAAGAAACTACCGGTAACTCTGAACGGCTTTTCCGATTTCAGTCGCCATTTTTTTTGGCTGCTTTGATTGTTGGACAGGCTTGGAAGAAGGAGAAAGAGTTTCACTCGCGTCCGCTTTTTCCGTGTTACCGACGGGCAACACGGGGAACGGTTGTGGAGACGGTTGTTTTGCTCTCCAATCGTGTTTCTTCAGACGCCATCCTCCTTTTACCTTTGGCTCAACGACAGTCGGAATTGTAGAGACCGCTTTTCCGCTCCGTTTTTCGGAAGCAGGAAATTCCGGGGCAGTTGATTCAGGGTCGGGAATCGCCTTGCCGGTTTCGGTGTTCAGTTTTCTTCCTGTTGTTGAAGAGGGATCAAGTTTCTTCGGGTTCTCCAGAAGAGGCAGCTTCAGCGTCTTTTTCCCGTCTTTCTCGAAGTAGTTGGGCGGATTCACCGGAGCCGGTTTCTTTTCCTCTGAAGGAGTTTCCGGAAATTCGCCCGGGGCTGGTGGGAGATCGGTACCAGTGCTGTTCTTGTCGACCGGATGAGTCGTTTGCTCTTCATCATCAGGTAGGGGCAATTCCACTTCTTCTGGCATCGGAGGCAACTCTTGTTGGCTCTCCTGAGCTGCCTCCGGTGCGGCAAAGCCGATCTGATTCAGGTGACCATCCGCCGCGAAGGGGGCAGGAAGAGTTTCCAGACGGGGAGCCGGTATGGCATGGGCACGCGCTTTAGCTCGGGCAAAGGCTTGCTGATACGCTTCCGGATGCCATTTCCCTTCCAGTAAGTGGATGTTATCCTGTTGCAACAATGTTCCTCGGCGATAGTACAAATTGACCAGTGCCTTGTTGTAATCGACAAGACTCTGATGATAGGCATTCTCAGCCGCAGCGAGCGATTCCTGTGCACGCAAATAACGGTCAAGTGTGTTCGCACCGGAACCGACCTGAAGTTCCTGTCCAATCATTTTTACCCGCTCGAGAGCCGCCGCTCTACGACTGTAGTTGGAAACTGCGGTAGCATACGTTCGTTCGATATCCTGAAACGCGACGGCCAGTTCATGTCCGATTTCCAGCTCCTGGGCAGCAAGAACCTTGCGCGCTTTCGTCAAACGCAGTTCAAGATTGCTCACCTGTGACTTCGCCAGACGCAAGCCGAACGGAACGGTGTATTCGAAACCGAAATCCCAACCGGTTTGATTTCCCTGTGCGAGTTTTTCATAGAAGGAATTTCGATCTCCCCCAAAGATATCCCGATCACTCCTGCTGGCCAGCGTGTCTCCAAAGCCATTTGTTCTGGCTCGGGCGACAAGATCGAAGCGGGGTCGCGCGAAGTTTTTCGCTGCTCCAAGTTGCAGTTCCAGCGATTTGATATTCCATTTCTGGCGTCGCAGTTCAACCCGTTCCGTTAGTGCTTCGGCCAGACAGTGATACCAATCTACCTGTATTTTGGCGGTAATGGGGTTCATCGATGGGCGAATGATCCTGTTATCGTTGATCGGCAACCCCATCAGATTCCGCAAACGCTGCTCGGTGGCATACAGATTCCCCAAAGCTGTTTCGGCCTGGGCTCTTGTTTCGAAATAACGGTCTCTGGCTTGTGCCTCTTCCGAATTGCTGAAACCACGCACTCCTCCCAGACGTCTTTTGGCATCTGCGACTCGCCAGGTATCAAGAGCCGTGTTGCGGGCAGTCACCGCGGTATCGAAATTTCGGTATGCCAGGTAGAGATCCCAATAGGTATCTTCGACTCCCTTGACCAGATTACGGACATTCGCTTCAAAATTGGTAATTGAAATATCTGCGTTGATTCGTGCAATCAGAACCCCGTTGCTCACCCCTGCGATACTGGCAAAGTTGGCATTGAGCGGGCCGGCAACGCGCACGAAATCCGGACCTGATCCCGCGAGCAATTGTTGACGGTATTCCGCCTGGAGATTTCCGGTAAAGACAGACGGAAACGGATTTGTTGTGACATTGGTTCCCAACGAATTGACCTGATGGCTGACTGTAAACTGTGCACCGTAGGCAAACTGTTTTTTCAAGGAAGTATTGAAATTCACGGTATCCTGCAGCAATGTCGGTACCGCGTTGCTGTTCTGGTTGATTTCATTTCGTCCCCAGAACATCGACGTGGCCCACGTGGTATCGAAGGCAGCCAGCGCTGCTTCTGTGCCAACTCCACCGAATAAAACCCCGGAATCCCGGATAGCCGGGTCATAAACGGAAGCGACATTCAGCGGATTGGCCAGCAGATTGTTTTGCGGGCTTAAAAACTGTCCGGAGGTGCGAATGATCTCGCTGTTCGCCAAGGCCAAATGGATCGCCTCTTCAATTCCCAAATCCCAGATTTCATCCCGTTCCCGGTCTGCCAATGTCCTGGGGGGAGCCGTTGTTTCGATCCCTTCCGGAGTGGGTTGGGCAACATCGGGAGAATCAATTTCCAGCATATTTTCCCGATACTGTTCCTGGTGCGGTTTCTCTTCCCCGAGATACCACCAGGTATTCAGGCCCGTTTTGCAGCCGGAAGTAAAAAGCAATAACATCGCCAGCAGTAGATTCAACGGCTTCCACGTTTTCAAGCGATTCAGCGAAACCACAATTCACCCCGTTCCCTGCTCACTACGGTCAATATTGATCGACAGGTTCCAAATTACTGGAACCATGGCAAACCGGCAGGATCCCCCCTTCCGGAATAAGCGCATCGTTTCCTACAATCGCTATCGGCGTTACAATTGGCATATATTCACACGAGTCGCAGATATTTGCCAAGAATTTCAAATCGAAAAGCAAACCGACTCCGTTACGATCAGAAGGCAATTTGTGCCCGGCACCCGTAATTTGCGGCTTCAATTGGAAGCCATCTCCTTTTATGAGTTCGTTGAAGCCGTGACCGGAATCCCCAGTGTCGCTGATTTATTCTGGAAGCAGTGAGTGAAATGAACCGTTGAAAACTTACTTGTGAATCGAAAAATAACCGTTGGCAAACATGAATAACGCACCACGATATACGCAAAAATGGTTCGAACAGGCATACCTGGCCTGTCGTCCCCAACTGCGAGCGTTTATCCGAAGTGCGATCTTTTCCGCCGAAGATTCAGAAGACGTGATGCAGGAAGTCGTCTCAATCGCCTGGGAAAAAATCGAAACACTGCAGTCAAAGGAGCAATTTCAGCCCTGGCTGTTTGGAATCGCCAAAAACAGGGTGATGAAATACTGCACAAAGATGGCGAAACGGAAAACCCGTTCCCTCTCCCCGGAGGCTCTTGATGCATTGTGGGGAGAACAGGCGATCACAGTTGGGGTGTCGCAAGAATCTTTGCTGGATGCCCTGCAAACCTGCCTCTCAAAGTTGTCCCCTGAACACCGGAAGCTTCTCCTTGATCGGCACCAGCCGAATGTCACCAATCGTATGATTGCTCAAAGGGAAGGGTGTTCGGAATCAAAAATAAGTAGACTTATGAATAGTATTTACGCTGGGCTCATGAAATGTATCCACAAAATTCAGGAAAATCGGTAAATAAATTGCAACAAAGCAATTTTAAGAGGAAGTTATTGGTAGCTGTTGTTGTATGCGGGCGAGATGTTGCGGTAGCTGACTTTCAGCGTTTGGAAACCCGATTGGGAGTTTGTTGAACTTCGTACACGAACCGGGAAGGCTGAAGTGGGCCTCATTGGTCTCTGGCAGCGGTTTTGCGAGGTCAGGTACCTCAAATAGAGGAGTTGGGGCGTTTTTTAACATGATAGAGAGGGCGGTTAGGCGGTGGAGCAGATCGCTGTCAGGGGAATGGCATGACAAATCTCAACAAACCGACGACAAAATTGGAATTACTGGCGCTTTTCGGGAAGGCTCGTGATCAGGAGTTAGACCAGTCCGAAGCTGAACTTCTCAACGATTTGCTAATCTCCGATAACAGTATTCGTGGCTTGTACCGTGGATTCGTCGCCGTGCAATCCGGCCTGGAAGAAATGGCGAAGACTGAAGCTGAAAAAGTCAACCGCACCAATAGCAATATGGCAATTATCAATGATACCGTTTCGGATTTTCCGGTAGTGGAATCTCCCGATTCAGATATTGATGTTCTTTAGAAGGATTGATTCAGGCGGTGTTGGATCGCGGCAAACAGGATCGGGCCAACAAACAGAACCGGAACTCCCGTTTTACCTTTCAATTTCCGAGTGATTTCCGTTTCTCCGCAATAAGCGACAGAAGTGCATTCTGTGGGTCTGCAAATTTCTTCAAACCTTCCCGCATCAGTGTTTCTTCCAGATGCTGGAAGTCGACAAGGCGATCAATCTCGTCCAGAATTTCCCGGGCTGGTAGTTGATCGACCTGACGAGTGAATGTTTTCCCCGTCATGGCCTGAATTGCCTCGTTGGTGGCCGGTGGATTTGTTTGAATATCCGATCCCGCCAGGGCGGAGACATATTTGTCCTGTGGATCTTCCGGTTTCTTCGTGCCAGTGCTGGCAAAAACGATTTCCTGAGCGAGTGGCAAATTTTTATCTGCCCAGAATGATTGATTTTTCAGCCAGATTCGCTTCGCATTCACGATGCCAACTTCTCCCTGGGCAGCTGTTGAAAGTTCAGGTACGTGTTGCTCGGTGTAGACGTCGATGCGACTGATAAAAATGCTGTAGACCGATTTCAATTTCTGCTGCCCACCACGGCGTTGTGCCCCTCGCCAGACAGCATCTCTTGCCAGCTCGTATTGGCGATCCGAAAAAATGAGCGTTACATTCACCGTGACCCCCTCGGCCACCATTTCTTCAATGGCCGCCAACCCGCCCGGCGTTGCAGGTACCTTGATCATCCGGTTTTCGTGCCCGGCTGACCATTGCTTCGCCAAATCGACATATTTTCGCGATTTTTCCTCAATACTCAACAGGCAGGATTCTGCTTCCAAAAGCGGGTCAAGTTCGAAACTGACATATCCATCGTTCCCCGAACTGTCGCGAAAAACTTCCGCAAAAACATCCTGTGCATTTTTGACAAGTTGATCCGTCATCCTCCACGCCACTTCGTCATCGCTGAGCCCCTCGGCAAGAAGCGAAGCGAGTTGCGCATCAAAACGGCCTGTCTTGAGCAAATTGGTGACGATAATCGGGTTCGACGTAGCTCCGGTAGCTCCCAATGCCCGGTTTTCAATAACGAGATCGGGATCAATGCTATCGAGCCAAAGTTTTGTTCCTGTTGCAATCAAACTTTCGAGAGGCGTCATGGAAAAGTCTTTCGTTATGATTCTTTGGTTATCGGAGAGGGACGATTTTCAAACATTGCAACCCCGTCATTCTTGCAACTCCGTCATTCTATTGAACGGTTTGTTTATCATCAACAGGAGTTGTTTTGCTACGCCATGCTGTGTGGTGAGGGGAAAAGCCGGAACTGATTGGTCCAGCAACGTAAACATCGCTTTCATCGCTGCTGTCAATTCTCGTCGAGACAGAATTGATAGAAAATTTCTGCCG
>JALTOP010000383.1 GCA_027000105.1 Planctomycetaceae bacterium
CCGGGACACCCAACATGGTCGCATCTGGCGTGTCCATTACAAAAAGAAGCCGCTTGTTACTCCTGTCGTGATTGATCATCAATCGATCCCCGAATTACTGGATCTGCTCAAGACCTACGAGCAGCGTACCCGATACCGTGTCCGTGTTGCCCTGCGAACCCGCGATACAGATCAGGTGATTGCCAGCGTGAACAGCTGGTTGAAAAAACTCGATCCATCCAGCAGCGATTTTGCCCGGCTGCAACTCGAAGCACTTTGGATCCACCAGCAGCACAATGTGGTGGATGAAACATTGCTGAAAAAGGTTTTGACATCGAAAGAACCGCGCGCCCGGGCGGCAGCCACCCGTGTACTCTGTTACTGGCGGGATCAGGTTCAAAAACCGCTTGAACTCCTTGAACAGCAGGTCAACGATGAACATCCCCGTGTGCGACTGGAAGCGATTCGGGCATTGAGTTTTTTCAAAGGGAAGGATGTTGCCCCCGCGCTCGAAATAGCAGCACAGTCACTTATTTACGATCAGGATGACTATCTGGAATACACTCTCAACGAAACAATGGCCACTCTTGACCGCCGATTGAAATCAATGAAAAAGTAACCCTGCACACGATCACCGAGTGAGCGGAAAAAAGGAAAATGAATTCCGATCCCGTTATGATGCCGTATTCCGGATCGGCATGTTCCGAATGGTTGCTTTCTCCTTGATAGCGTATCGGGATGGCGTACCGCTCTCTTCCTTTTGCCAACCAGGAAAAAGCTGTTTGGGCCGGCAGATTACAAACTCTCACCAGAATTGGATTCCCCTTGATCTCTTTCTGATTGGACAGATTGGACAGGGAATCGAAATCTGGTCGTCCCGTTATGAGCAGTGGGGTTGCAGCGTTTCTCGCCAGAATGACCAGTATCAGAATGGCCAGGTTATACAGGTATCATGCCAATGAAAATATATGATGTTGCCATTATTGGTGGTGGAATCGTTGGTCTGGCGACTGCCTGGCAACTGTTGCAACAGCGTCCCGGAACGACGGTGCTGCTGATCGAAAAAGAAAAGGAGTTGGCATCCCATCAAACCGGACACAATTCCGGGGTGATTCATTCCGGGATCTACTACAAGCCGGGATCGTTACGGGCGATCAATTGCAGGGAAGGGAAAATTGCACTTGAAAAATTCTGTGAACAGTCCGACATACCGTATGAGCGCTGTGGCAAGGTCATTGTCGCTACAGATCAATCGCAATTATCCCGACTGGAAGAAGTCTATCAGCGCGGTCTCGCCAATCAAATCGAGTGTGAAAAAATCGGGAAAGAACGGTTATCTGAACTGGAGCCGCAAGTTTCGGGGGTTGCAGCTATTCATGTTCCGGGAACCGGGATTGTCGATTACAAACTCGTCGCCCGGAAACTGGCGGAGCAAATTCGGGACAGAGGCGCGGATATCCGTTGTGAAACCAGATTGAAGGGGTTGAGGAAAGAAACTGCCTCGCAAATCATGCTGACATCGCAGGGAGATTTTGCATCCCGGATTATCGTGACTTGCGCGGGGTTGCAGTCGGATCGTGTCGCCAGAATTTGTGGGGCCGATGTTAAAACAAAAATTATCCCCTTTCGAGGTGAATATTATGAATTGAAACCGACCGCAACTCACCTTTGCCGGAATCTGATTTATCCGGTGCCCGATCCGCGTTTCCCATTTCTGGGAGTGCATTTCACACGAATGATACGAGGTGGGGTCGAGTGCGGGCCGAACGCGGTTCTCGCCTTCTCTCGTGAAGGGTACACGAAGACCAATATCAACTGCGTCGATTTGATCGATTCACTCACATTCCCCGGTTTTATGAAATTGAGTTGGAAATACTGGCATGCCGGGTTGGGCGAAATGTGGCGATCCTTTTCAAAAACGGCCTTTGTTGAAGAACTGAAAAAATTGATCCCCGAAATACAGGCCAGCGATCTGAAACCGGCTCCAGCCGGTGTCCGGGCTCAGGCGGTCAGTTCCGATGGAGAATTGGTGGACGATTTTCTGATCGAAACAGATGAACGGACTGTCAATGTTTTGAACGCTCCCTCCCCGGCGGCAACTGCTTCGCTCAATATTGGGAAAACGATCATGGAAAAAGTGACGTCGATGCTTTAGAGTGTAGCCTGTATTGGAACAGGATCTCGCTACGCCGCTGTTTGAGTAAAAGCGGAAACGTGGCAAACAGATAGCGTATCAGGCCCGACCTGATCAACATCGAAGGGAAAACAGTGAGTAAAGATAAAGTTGTATTGGCCTATAGTGGCGGTTTGGATACTTCCGTTCTGGTGGGGTGGCTTCAGGATAAAGGGTACGAAGTGCATTGCCTGTACGTTGATGTTGGTCAGCCCTGTGAGGATCGGGCGGCCATCATGCAGAAGGCTCTTGATATCGGTGCTGCCTCCTCGGAAATTGCAGATGTTCGCGAAGAACTTTGCCGCGACTTCGCTTTCCCCGTGCTGCAATGGCAGGCGAAGTATGAAGGGATTTATCTTCTGGGGACATCGATTGCGCGGCCGATCATTTCCAAAGCGTGTCTGGAACGGGCGAGGGAAATAGGTGCCGTCGCGTTTGTTCACGGAGCAACAGGAAAGGGAAACGATCAATGCCGCTTTCAACTCGCTGCAGAAGCGCTTGATCCCTCTGTCAAAATCATAGCTCCCTGGAGGATGAAAGAATTTCGCGAAAAGTTTCCCGGCAGGAGTGAAATGCTCGCCTATTGTGCCGAGAAGAACATTCCGGTGAAGGCGACAGCTTCCAAGCCATATAGTTCCGACGAAAACTGTTTGCACATCAGCTACGAGGCCGGCTCGCTGGAAGATCCGCAAGTCGATGGCGTCAATGTGATTGATTTCGGTATGACCGTTTCTCCGCAGGAAGCTCCCGATACCGAAGAGAAAGTGAAAATCGGCTTTGAAGGCGGGATCCCGATCAGCATCAATGGCGAAAAGAAGTCGGCCTTCGAGTTGGTCAGTGACCTCAACAAAATTGCGGGCAAACATGGCGTCGGTCGTATTGATATCATTGAAAACCGGTATGTCGGGATGAAATCCCGCGGCGTTTATGAAGCTCCAGCGATGACGGTTCTGTACGCGGCTCACCTGGCGATGGAACAGATGACACTCGATCGGGATTTGACCCATCTGCGGGATCGTCTTTCTCCTGAAGTAGCCGAGATGGTTTATTACGGTTTTTGGTACACCGCGAAAATGGACGCCCTGATGGCATTTATCAAAAAAGCCCAGGAACCGGTTACAGGTGAGGTAACGGTTGCCCTGTACAAGGGAAATTGCCGAACGGCCGGTTGGGAAAGTCCGACATCCTTGTACATCGACGAAATCGCCAGTATGGAGGGAGGCGGTTCATACAATCAGGACGATGCCGAGGGTTTCCTGCGAATTATGGGACTCCCCCTGCGAGTGCAAGGTTCGGTTCGACCGCGCCAGTGGTAATGTCTCCATAAAAAAGAAACAGCCTCCCCCCTTCCCTTACCTGAAGAGGAGGCTGCTTCAGATGTATCGAGCGATTACGGAGCAGGTTACAGAGAGGCAGGTTACAAAGAAACAAATCCCGCAATCCGGTTCTGGGCTGTCAACAGGAACTTGATATGCACTTTGATGTGACGCACATTCGGAGTTGTCCTGTCTGTCCGTATGCTGCAGCGACAATTTTTTAACGATGGAAACTGAACCAAAACAATCACCACTGAAACCTCGTCGTCTGCCAGCCGAGTTGGATCGGTTGCGTCCGCAACGGTATTGCATGCCCGATCCCTCCGTTGCGATTACCGATGAGATCATCAAACGGGAAATACCAGCCGGTTCGCGTGTGATCGATTTGGGATGTGGTGATGGTCGGTTATTGAAACTTCTCCAGCAGGAACACCGATGTTCGATTCAGGGCGTCGAACTGGATGACGAAGAATTCCTGCGCGCCTTACGACGGGGTGTGCCCGTTGTCCGTAGTGACCTGGACGAAGGACTGCAGAACATTCCGGACAACTCTTTCGATTTCGCGGTGATGAGCCAGACATTGCAACAGCTTCGCTATCCGATCGAAGTTCTGGAGCAGATTCTGCGGATCGCCCAAAAAGTTTTGGTTGTCATCCCGAACTTTGCCTACTGGAAGATTCGTCTGCAGGTGCTGTTTTCCGGGCGAGCCCCCATCACCGCGGAGTTACCCTACGATTGGCACGATACGCCGAATTTGCATCTGATGACGATGCACGACTTCCGTGATCTCGAAAAGAAAGGCAAATTTCGCATTGTGAAGGAACTGCCGATTATCGGAGAAAAAAGTGTTGACCGGGCTGTATGGGCAAATCTGCGTGCGCGAACAGTTTTGTATATTCTTGAGCGTCCCAAACAGTGACGCTTGATCGAATCGTGCCAATTTTCGTTATACTCTGCACTGGTGCGTCTTTAAGTGTGTCATACGAAGTGTGTCAAACGGAACAGATCGGACGACAACTGCGGGCGCACAAAAAAATCGATTCCCAATATCAGAACCCAATTCGTTACCCCGTCTTAAAAAAACTTCCCTGCTGAAACATTGTTAATCGCCCGGGCAAGTGGGAGAATATTGTGGACAGTATCCTTTCTGCGATCGCAGAGCTATCGACCTGGATCATCACCGTAGCGGCCTGTATCCATTTGGCAATCTTTGCAGGATTGGTCTTGTGGGCCAAACGGGATATGCACATTCTCACCGGTGCATTGCAGGATTACACACGTGATCTGAAGCAGCATAGTGTTCTCGATCCAACGGCCCATTTGACCGATCAGATGGAAGCATTTCTGGCGGATGTAGAAGATGTTCTAAACGATCCGACCCGAATCGAAGAACGTCGGGCGTTACGGAACCGCATCGGTCTGCTCGATGAAAAAAGGCGTTATCTGCATGCGTTACGTTTTGAAACAGTCGCCAACTCGGCTCGCACCATGATCGAAGCCTATCCACTGGCCGGAGTTCTCGGAACCATTATCTCGATCGGAGCCGCCCTTAATGCCTCATCGGGGGCCGAAACAGAAACACTTTCGATCATCGTGGCCCGTTTTGGTGATGCGATCTGGTCCACTTTCGCCGGTTTGAGTTTCGGATTGCTCCTTCTGCTCGTGAGCAGTCTGCTTGAGCCTTCCTTCCAGCGTCTGGGCGAAGTTCGCACGCATGTCAGAACAGTCGTCTCCGCTGTCAAAAGCAGATTGGGGCTTGAAAACAGCGATAATATATCAGCCGATACAGCCTGCCCCCCCGAAGAAGTGGTGGCGCCAGATCGAACAAGCGACAATGCAGTAGGAAACGAACAGTAGGAAGTGTAGTAGTGGGTCAGGAAGAAACAGCCCCTCCAACCAAACCCTGAAAGGGTGATAACGCCCGAGAGCCGACATCAATCCATGTTCTCCACCAAGAAATTATCTTTGCAACTGACGCCTCTTCTCGATCTGCTACTGATCGTGATATTCGCCCAGTTTATGGAGATGGAACAGCAGGAAAATGCCCGTTCCCAACAACAGGGAATTGAACAGTCCCGCATGGCCTATCAGGTCGAAAAATTGAAAGAGGAACTCGATTTTACCAAATCGGTTCTCGATCAGATTCAGCGGGAACGGACCGACGCGGAAAGCCTGGCCTCCACGTTGGAAAAGCAGAATAGCATCCAGAAGCGTCAGGCAAAGTTGAATCAGCAGGAATTCCAACGCAAATTGAGAGAACTCAATGCCCAACGGAATCGAATTGTCGCCGTTTTTCGTGATCTCTTCGCCGAATCTTCGGAGGAACTGAAGGAGTTACTGAAAAAAATGGCTGCCTCCGGGGCATCACCCACCGCCATACCGCAGGAACAGATCGAGCAACTGGCCGACAAGCTGACAGATTCCAAAGCGGTTGAACTGGCGACTTTTCTGATGGCCTACGAAGAAATTCGCAAGCGGTGCGACGTCTGGAATATCCATCTGGATGAGCGGGGCATTGCCAATCTGTCCCTCAATGAGCACCACGACCAGATACGGCTTACTTCGAAGGAAGATTTTCAGCGAAGTTTCTATGAAATTTACAAATCGCTGCCGCAGCCAAAAGGATTGGTCATTATACTGGTCAGTTACGGAGATGTTGCCCGAACACTAAGAGAAAGACTTCTGCTTTCCCTGCCCGAAGTGACCGAACGAATGAGAGAAGATGCAGACGGACGGACTCGGTTCGAATACGCTGTTATCGGATATTTACCTGAAACCAATCAAAATCGGGAGTAGTTCGGATCGGTTTTCAGGATGATCTACCAACCACAGGAGAGGCGGCATGAAATCGTTACAAAAAAGAGCAACCGTGGGAGCGATCCTTGTTGTGGGGGTCGGCCTCGCCTTTTTGTTGCGAAATCTCGGCATGGGGATCGGCAGCGGAAATGGAAGCGACGAGGGAAATCTGTCGAATGCCCGATCCGACGCCTCCTCGGTAAAGGTCGATCCCGTAGGTGATGCTGCTCCCGAACAGAAACAGGAACAGCCAGTTTCAACAAAGAGCCAGAAAGAGACGAGCAGCCAGAAAGAGACGATCCCGTTACCGGATACATCGCAGTTGGTCACAGTCATTGTCGAAGAAAAACATTACCTGCTTGGCACCAATTCAACACCTCCCAAGCCGGTAAAAAAAATCGCCTTGGCGGATCTTCTGGAGCTCACCAAGCAGGCCAGAGGAAACCAACAGGGAATTCGTTGCCGGGTTTACTACCTCGGTACGTCTCTCCCCTCGGCTGAAATAGAATTGAACAATCAACTCGAGAAAATCGGTCTGAAGCAGAATGAAATCCAGATTGAACAGCGGGAGTTGAAGTTGAAATGAGCTTCTGAATCGGGGGACAATTTCGGTAGTGCCCGATCGTCCAAAGAATGCGGTCGATTTCAACACCCCGCAATTTACGGGTATTTTTCATCAATTCGGAAATTCATGTCATCCATAACGGAAACGGTACGTTTCAGAAAGGGCTTTTCGACGCAAACCTGCGACTCGGTTTACCGGTTGAATTGCAAACTGTCTGTAAAACCGTCAGGATACCATGCGGATACCAGGCTGAACGGAATCGTGCTGCCCGGTTCTACAATCAAGTAACGGGGAGCATGTCCACTATAGTTGTGGTGAACCAACCACGCCGGGTTCAGTTGTGTCGAAAGAATTCAACTTCACGTTTCAGATCGCGAATAAACGTAATCGAATAAACGTAACATAGATAAAATGGGGATTGAAGATGTCAGAAGAGAATCCAACCAACAGCGCAGCTACCGATAGCGATAACAGTAAAAATGCGAACTCGCTCCCGAAGAGTATTTATCTTGTTTCGTACCCCAAAATTGTCTTCATGTATCCCTCGGTGATCGTTGCAGCTATCGTGGCTGTCTGGATGCACATCACCTATGGGCTCAGTTCTGATAATCCGATCACAGCCGATTCGACTTCGGTCTTTCTGGCTTCAATCTTTCTGGCGGTCTTTACCTTCAATCTGGTCGTCATCTCTTTCGATTTTCCACGCACCACCTCGTTGACGCTCTTTTTCTTCGCGGGAGTGCTTCTGCTGGGCGGTTATGTCTTATTGATCAATTTTCCGAGTGTTCTTCCCGCCATCAGCTCGCTGTTTTCAAGAATTCGCCCTGTGGCCAACGCACAATTTTATTACACGTTTGTTCTCATTTTTTTGATGCTGTTCCTGCTCGTGAAAATAGGTGTGCAATTCGATTACTGGGAAGTACGCCCCAATGAACTGCTGCATCATCATGGCTTCCTCAGCGATATGGAACGCTTTTCCGCTCCCAGTTTGCGAATCGATAAAGAAATCAATGACCTGTTTGAATATATGCTCCTCGGCTCGGGACGGCTGATTTTACATCCCAGCAACGAACGACGCGCAATCGTGCTGGAAAATGTCTTCTTTATCGGCAAGAAGGAAAAAAGTATCACAAAAATGCTCGGTGCTCTGCAGGTACAAGTGCGGGAAGATTCAAACTGAGCGGCGACGAACTGCGCAGAGCCGAAATGACCAGAGCCGAACTGCCCGGATCGTCTTTATTCCGGTTCGCCCGTTTTGTCGTGTGCGGGGGGGGGAGTGTTGCCGTTATTGCCGAAAGTTCCTGGGTGACATCGCCGCTTTCATATCCCGGTTGGCTGCCTCCTTTTTCAGGCGTTCCCGTTTGTCGTGCAGTTTGCGACCGCGGCCGATCCCGATTTTCACTTTCACCAGTCCACGGACAAAGTAGACCGAAAGCGGCACTAACGTCAGCCCCTTCTGTTTGGCTGCTTCAGCGAACTTGCGCAGCTGTTTGCGATGCAGTAACAGTTTGCGTTCCCGACGAGGAAGATGATTCCTGATATTCGCCTGCGGATATTCACCGATATGACAGCCGACGAGCCAAAGTTCCCCGTTTTTCAAATGGGCATAGCTCTCGTCCAGTGAAATCTGATTGTTGCGAATGCTCTTGACCTCACTTCCATACAGGACGATGCCGCATTCCAATTCATCCAGTATTTCGTAATCGTGCCTGGCTCTCCGATTGACGCAGACCCGCTGCGAATCGGGAGCGGCCTTTTTATTCGATTTTTTCTTCTGAGCCATTCTTTCAGCCTTGATGACGATGAACATTCCCAATGAGTGCTTCAGCCGCCGCACCACATCGGGAACCGCTGCTGTAAGCAGCAATGGATGCGTCATGTTTTATGAGCAGCTGGAAACCGAGTAATCGAAAAATGCAATCAAAAAACGCCGAATAACATGCGACACCCAATATGGAAGTAGACATTAGAGGTCGATATCCGTCTCGGCATCCTCACCAAATGGATTGGAATTCGGGTTCATTTTACACAACCAGATACCGAATTCGTAGAGGAAAATGAGCGGAAACATCATCAACAACATGCTCGATGGATCAGACGGAGTCAGCAACATCGACAGCGCAGAGATGACCAGAATCGCAATTCTCCGGTTTTCGCGATAGACGTCTTCAGAAAAGACGCCCAAACGGTTCAAGAAGACCATAACCAAAGGCAACTGGAAACTGACACCAAACATCATCGGCAAAAAGACGGCAAAACTGACCCATTCGGACAGGCGAATTTGCGGCTGCACACCCAGCCAGGTATTGAAGGCGAGCAAAAAATCAAGCACAAACGGAAACACGAGATAAAAGCAGAAAATCGCCCCCACCAAAAACAGAACCAGACTCATCGTTCCATAAACATAAACAAATTTTCTTTCATGCGGATAGAGGCCGACAGCAACGAACATCCACGCATTATAAAACAGCCAGGGACTCGAAAAAATCAGACCGGAAACGACAGACACTTTGACAAATGTCATGAACGCTTCCTGCACATTCAGCGTCACCGGGCGGTTGATATTCTTGACGACATCCCGAAAAATCGAGAATTCCGGAGCCCTCAGCGAAAGTCGTACGGATTCTGCCGGCTCATCCGCGTCTGTGGTCCCCTTCTCTACTCTCTTCCTGGGGGGACCGGGGAATTGATCGGGAATCGCCTGGTGAAGAGCAGCCAGCAGATCCTCTGTTGAAATTTCGACCTCAACACGCTCCCCATTCAAACGGGCGTGCATCTCGTTTTTCTGCTTCTCCTGCTCATCCTCTGTTGGCTGATTCCACCACTTTTCGAATCTTTCGAAAAAACTTTCAGTTCCGACATCATCGACCTTGTGTTCGAGCAGGCCGTGCCGCATCAGCGCTTTGTCAATCGGACTGCGCACAATCGCGACCATGTAATTGCCGAAACTCAACGTAATAATGCAGACAACGAACAGGCCGGCCAGAGCGCGAATCATGTAGTATCGAAGCTCTTCAAGATGATCTCCGAAACTCATACTGGTATCATCGAACAAGTCTCGTTGCCTCAGAGACATGATATTTTCTCCGTAGATATCTATAAAAGGAATAGTATTCCCCTCTGAAACAACGAGGGAAACGGTCGGCTGGAGACCAGGAAGAGCACTCATTCGAGCAAAAGGAGATTCACCCGGGAGAGCGGAATATCACCGCACCTCCTCATGATACTCATGTTTCAGCCCGGATGCAATACAACAGATCAACTGTTTATCTACTGGAGGTGGAGGTTCACCCCTATGCTGGATGATTCCATAAAGGGAAGGTTACAACCAGACGCCGTAACCGGTAGCGCGGCCCGTTATTCGGATCGTGTTGAATGATCCTGGTATCAACTCGGCGAACGGCCGGATAGCCGGATAAAAAGAACCGGTTAAAATATCGCGGAGAAAAAAGGACAAATATCTACGATCGATCAATAGAGGAACCCTCATTAAACGGTCGCGGTTGGTCAATCAATACGATAGCATGGGCGGAATCCTCAAAACATGAACAGTAAGCGCACCAATAGGCGGAAAGAATCGGAAGATGGATAAAAGGGCACGCATAATCGTTAGCGGAATGAAGGCATGGGGAATCGTTTTTTTTCTCTGCCTGACTGGCCAACAAACTGTTGAGGCACAACGACCTGTTTCCAATGTTGTTGTTGAGACAGTCATCGAGCAAAGTGTGGCCGCTGGACAAACATTTGTTGGGACAACAACTCCGGTCAAAAAATCGATGGTTGGCAGTGCCGTTGATGGACGCGTGGCTGATTATCCAATCAATGAGGGAGATTTTGTCAAAAAAAATCAACCACTGGCGCAGTTGCGCACGGCTACCATCGAGTTGGAACTGGAGGCAGCCAAAGATGAATTGAAATTGAGAAAGGAAGAACTGAACGAACTGGAGAATGGTTCCCGTCCCGCAGAAATCCGTCAGGCCAAAGCTGCCATGCTGGCGGCTAAAACTGCCATGGAATACCATCAGAACAAGAAAAACCGGGCCGAAGAACTTTACCGCAGTAATGCCATCAATGCTGATGAATTGCAACTGATTGTTTCTGAGCAAATCCAGGCTGAGCAGAAGTATCTGCAAGCAAAAGAAAGTTATCAGCTTGTCGTCGATGGCCCCCGGAAAGAACGAATTGAACAGGCTCGTGCTCAAGTAGCAATTCAACAATCAATCGTTGAAAAGCTGCAGGATCAACTTTCCAAACATACTATCAAGGCTCCTTTCGATGGTTTTATTTCCGCAGAGCATACCGAAGTTGGCCAATGGGTTCAGCGAGGCGAACTGGTGGCAGAAGTTTTGGCGCTGAATGAAATCGACGTCCTCTCCCAGGTCCCGGAAAGTGTCATTCCATTCGTCAAGCGAGGGATGCAGGTCAATGTTCGAATTGCAGCACTCCCGGAACACCTTTTCACAGGAGAACTGGTATCGATCGTTCCGCAGGCTGACGTGAGATCACGAACTTTTCCAGTCAAGATTCGTGTTAGAAACGGAATCGAAAACGACATTCCGCTGATAAAATCCGGAATGATTGCGCGCGTCACTCTCCCAACTGGAGCGAAAACAAAATCTCTTTTTGTCCCGAAAGATGCACTGGTGCTGGGCGGCCGTACCACAATGATTTATGTGGTCGCGACTGGCGAGAAAAAGGGAACCTTCGTTGCCAAGCCTGTTGCCGTTGAAACGGGTATCGCGATGGGAGAACGGATTCAGGTCATCGGCAATCTTCAACCGGGGCAACAGGTTATTATCCGGGGCAACGAACGACTCCGTCCCGGTCAGCCCGTCACCATCCTCAAAACAAATCAGTAACACGTTCAGAGTTTACATATCACAACTGCATAAACGCAGGATGGCTTGATCTTCGAGATTCAATTTTCGTTTTCCGAATGTCGATAAGTTTCGAGGAATAAGGCTTTCCGTTCGCGTGGCAGAATGAAATCGAAACCACAGCCCTGAAAAAACTCCTCGGTGGAAGTGATCGCCATCACTTCGAGAACCTTTTTTTCCCGTGCCAACTGCACACAACAGTTGACCAGTTTTTTCCCGATCCCCAATCCCTGATGAATCGGCGAAACGGCCAAACTGCGAATCTCGGCCAACTTGGGAGAATAGATATCCAAAGCAGCAAAGCCGACAAGTTGACCATCGATCTCAGCAGCGAAACCAGTTTCGACCAATTGCGACAACTCTTCGTTGGTTCTTAAAAGTAGCCGTCTATCTTCGACGAATGGAGCCAAAAATTCCGACAGAGTCGCAACATCGTCACTACAGGTACGACGAATGGAAACCTGATCCAGAGGGGAATGTGTCATGACTCAATTCATTTTTCTACGCTGATCGCCCAGCCGCTGTCAGCAAAAACACCAGAACGGTCAGAAGTTTACCACCAAACCCGGAACTCACCAAGCAGAAAAACGCTTCAGACTCCGCGTGTCATTTAACGTCCCCAACGACGGTTTACCATCTTCAGTGAATTAACTTCCTCGGCGGCTCAAAAAGCCCACACTGATGTCCTGGCCGAACGGGACAGACCTTACCGCTTCTTCCTCTCACGCAATGTCATACTATTTCTGGTTAATTCCAATTAAGGATAACTTTCCCGGAATTTCCGGATCGCATCACTTCGAATGCTTTTTCGAATTCGGTGTAATGAAAGCGGTGCGTAATGACCGGCGAGATGTCGAGCCCTCCCTGAATCA
>JALTOP010000384.1 GCA_027000105.1 Planctomycetaceae bacterium
GGCCAGGCTGGCAGGTTCGCATCATTCCGAACAAATACCCGGCGATTGTTCCTGCTTCCGAGGCTGCATCCAACGTAGAAACGAATGGGGTGCACGAAGTCATTATCGAATGTCCGCAATCGGAAACGAGTTTCACTCGACTCGGACTGTCTCAAATCAAACTCGTCTTCCAGAGTTACAGAAACCGGTTACGTGAACTGGCAAAAAATGAACAGGCCCTGCATGCGACAATCTTCAAAAATCATGGGCCAGCCGCCGGGGCTTCGATGTCACACTGTCATTCGCAGTTGATGGCAACTGCCTATACTCCGCCACATATTCAACGGGAACTTTCCTTCACGACAGAACATTTCAAAAAAACGAATCGCGATTACTTCGGCGAATTCCTTCTCAACGAACAGACATTCAGAAAGAGGATTGTTGCCCAGAGTGATGATTTCCTCGTCATCTGTCCTGAGGCCAGCCGATTCTGTTTTGAAATGCACATTTACCCGCGCACCAAGGAAATTCACTTCCATCAGACAAAAGACAAAATGCTCAACTCGCTGGCTAACGAGATGCTGCAATCTCTGAAGCGACTCGAAAAGGTGGCCGCCAATCCCGATTACAACTTCGTGCTGCACACGGCACCTTTTAAAAACAAACAGACACCCGGGTTCCGTTGGCATTGGGAAATCTATCCGCGTCTTTCCGGCATCGCGGGTTGGGAACTCGGAACCGGGGGATACGTCAACCCGCTGTTTCCGGAAACGGCGGCCAAACTACTCCGTGAAGTCGAACTCGACTGACTCAACCAAAGAGGCCCCCCAAGCTGCCTTGCAGACGGCAATCAATTCAGCCTCTGCCCGTTGTCGTCACAGTTGCTTCTGTCACAATCTCAACACAATCGCAGCGCTGCCGAGAACCCCAAGCCCGGGAGTATCAAAAGAGACAGACCGTTTTTCAGGTTCCGCGGATCATCGTACGTCGGCGTCGTCTTCGGCGGTAGCGATGGGTGAAACGGTCACCATCTTCGGCTTCTGCGAAGAAGGATCCAGCCAGCAACTTGTAAAAGAACAACAGCGTGAACGCCCCCCCGGTCGCAACAACAGAACCGATAATCGAAACCGGCGTCACGTGAGCTTCCGGATAAAAGTAGGCAAGCGTGCCACAACCGATCACCGCCCCACCGATTCCCATCATCATCGTGGAGACCGCACCACCAGGATCACGCCCCGGCATGATCGCCTTGGCTGCTAACCCGACAAGCGTGCCGAAACCGACCCAAACAAGCATTTCATTCGCGGCATTTTCCGCCACCAACATGATTTCCTGTTGTGTCATCCTCGCCCCCGTTACAATATGCCAGAATATGCACGCCAGAATACGCACCTTATGTTGAGAGATGGAGCACCTGTGTTGAAAAGAAATCCCCCCCGGAATTCTCCTGCGGCAAAAAGTCCCTCAATATTGCTCCTTTGAAAGTGCACCTGGCTCTGTACACTCCCGAAAAAGGGACACTATCTGCTAAGATCGGTAAAATTGGTACGGAAACTTTGTTGATTTCTCAATCATTTCATGGTATTATACTTTGGTATATCAATGAATAAACTTACACGACCAGAAAGGTAGTTTTGATGGCCAAGGCTCGCGGACAGAATAAATCGTCGGCTCAGAAGAACGACAATTCGGGAAAAGTGCTGGACAACGCATTGGGACAAATCGAGAAAGCGTTCGGCAAGGGAGCCATCATGAAGCTTTCTGATTCCGGAGCGGCTGTCTCCGGGATTCCAACTGGCGCGTTGTCACTTGATCTTGCCTTGGGAGGACACGGTTTTCCCCGTGGCCGCATTATTGAACTGTTCGGCCCGGAATCGAGCGGGAAAACAACACTCGCACTGCACGCGATCGCCAATGCCCAAAAGGCGGGAGGGGTGGCCGCATTTGTCGATGCGGAACATGCCCTCGACCCAGCCTGGGCCAAACGTCTGGGGGTCAATCTGGAAGACTTGCTCGTTTCACAACCTTCCTACGGGGAGGAAGGTTTACAGATTGCGGAAATGCTGATCAAATCGAATGCTGTTGATATCATCGTCATCGATTCCGTTGCCGCACTTGTTCCGAAAAAGGAACTGGACGGGGAAATTGGCGATTCACATGTCGGGTTGCAGGCTCGCATGATGTCCCAGGCGATGCGAAAGTTGACCGGAGCCATTTCAAAAGCGGAAACGACTGTCATCTTTATCAATCAGATTCGTGAGAAGATTGGCGTCATGTTCGGCAGCCCGGAAACAACCCCCGGTGGTCGCGCCCTGAAGTTCTATTCTTCCTGCCGAGTCGATGTGCGAAGGACTTCCAGCTTGAAAGATGGCGATGACGTAATCGGAATTCGTATGAAAGCGAAAATCGTCAAGAACAAGGTCGCCCCGCCGTTCCGTGTGGCGGAGTTCGATATGCTTGGCTCATGCGGGATCAGTTTCGAATCGGACATTATCGATTTGGCTGCGGCAGAAAAAATAGTTGAACGCAGCGGTAGCTGGTTCAGTTACGGCAAAGTCCGTTTGGGACAGGGTAAGGAAAAGGCCCGTCAATTTTTGGTCGAAAATCCGGAAATCACCGAGGAAATCAAACAGAAAATCCTTCAGGCAAAAGGGCTTGCCACCACACCAGAGGAAGCCGCCGGCGAGCCTGTTCCCGAGGCATCGACGGCGTAAAATGGACGGCATCAACAGCCCCGGTACTTTGGGGAAAGACATCCCGATCCCCAAGCTTCCTATGTCCCCAAGCTTCCTATGTCTATGTAATCAAAGTCTATGTGATCAAACATGATTAAAAGTCACACGACAGAAATACGAGTCCGTTACAGCGAAACCGACGCGATGGGTTTTCTGCACCACGGCAATTATCCAAGTTACTTCGAGGAGGCCCGCACCGATCTATTCCGCGTCAACGGCGGTGATTATCGGGCGATGGAAGAGAGCGGTTTTTACTTTGTTGTCGTCGATATTTCCATCCGTTACCGCAAACCCGCCCGATATGATGACGTTCTGGCTGTTACCGTAACGCTTGATGCCGCGACTCCAGCCAGACTCAAACATTCCTACCAGGTTATGCGCGGCGAAACACTGATTGCAGAGGGAACAACGCAGTTGGCTATGGTCGATGGCAGTGGTCGGGTACAAAAAATTACCTCCGATGTTCCAGGGATTGGATGATCCCCGATAAAAACAGCCGGAAACAGGAATCGAAACACCGACTTTGAGACCGGGTTCGGAACCAACTCTGCAATCATGCCAATCATGCCCCGTTTTCAAAACAACAGATCGGGGGAAACAGGAAGTCAATCCGCTCAACTCATTTATGAAACAGACGGACAGGCGGAATCGGAACATATG
>JALTOP010000385.1 GCA_027000105.1 Planctomycetaceae bacterium
CGATGCACTTCCCGATTCGTTGGAGGAAATGGTTGCTGAGCATCCGGAACAGTTGACGCAGATCAGCGGGATTGGAAAAGACCTGGCAGAGAAAATACGTCTGATCGTACAGACCGGTCGGCTTGTTCAATTGGATCAGATGAAAGAGAAAATTCCGCCCGATGTGGTTCGCATGTTGCGTATTCCGGGGATCGGCCCCAAAAAGGTGGCTGTGCTGTTTCGGGACTTGCATTTGACGACTCTTGATCAATTGAAAGAGGCGGCGACGAGTGGGAAGATTTCCCAACTGAAAGGTTTCGGCCAAAAAACCGAGCAGGTGATTCTGGAAGGTCTTGAACAGTTGGAACGCGCCGGCTTGCGGATGTACCTGGCGGATGTGCGACCATTTGTTGATGAAATCGTGTTACAGCTTTCAAAATTGCCGAGTGTGAAACGTGTTTGCGAAGCAGGAAGTGTTCGCCGACTCAAAGAGACCGTGGGAGACCTCGACATTCTTGTTGCAGCGGCCACACCGACCGAAGCGATGCAGTTGTTGGCTGATCACCCGCAAACAGAAAAGGTTCTGGCGCAAGGAGAGACAAAACAGCGGGTTCGCTTCCGCCCTTTTGCACGTACTTTCACGCCGGGAGGCTCGCAAATCTCTATCGAGCTGGATTTGCGTGTCGTACCGGAAGAAAGCTTTGGTGCCGCATTGCAATACTTCACCGGTTCGAAGGATCACAACATTGAAGTTCGCAAACGCGCTGTACACCGGGGACTGAAGTTGAACGAATATGGCCTGTTCCGGGGAGATAAAACGGTTGCTTCCTGTGAGGAGGAAGATATTTACGCCGCGTTGGATCTCCCCTGGATACCACCCGAATTACGTGAAAACCGCAATGAATTCCGTGAAGCGGAGACCGGTCATCTACCGGAGCTTGTCGAAACTGGACAGATACGTGGCGATTTGCACATGCACACAACTGCCAGTGACGGGCGGGCGACAATTGAAGAAATGATCGAAGCCGCGATAGAGCGAAAGCTGAAATATATCGCGATTACCGATCACTCGAAACGGGTCACGATGGCCAATGGGCTTGATGCTGGCCGATTGCGGATGCACTGGGAGGAGATCCGAAAAGTCCGCGAGAGGTATGGCGAAATCGATGTGTTGTGTGGCGTTGAATGCGACATTCTGGAGGATGCGACACTCGATCTGGATGACGATGTCCTTTCAGAAGCGGACTGGGTGATCGCTGTATTGCATTACGGGTTGAAGCAGCCGAAAAAACAGATTACCAAACGCCTGGTGAATGCGATAAGAAATCCGAATGTGCATGCGATTGGTCATTTAACGGGCCGCATGATTGGCAAACGGCCCGGTGCAGAGATCGATTTCGACGAAGTCTTCAAGGCCGCAGCCGATAACGCGGTATTGATGGAAATCAACGCCCATCCGGCCCGGCTCGATTTGAATGACCTTCATGCTGCCCAGGCGAAAGAATACGGTATTCCGATCGTGATCAATACCGATGCCCATTCGACAGCCGGGCTGGATGTGATGAGGTGGGGAGTCAATCAGGCCAGACGGGCGGGGCTGTCAAAAAAAGAGGTTGCCAATACCCGAACCGCCAAACAGTTTCGTCGACTGCTACGCTGAAAGTATTGCTACTCTGAAAGTATTGTTGGGCTGAGAGTGTTCTCGCGCTGAAATAGTGTGGGCGTAGAAATAAAAAAGGCCTCAAACTCAGCGGTTCTTTCTTTGGTTTTGTCCAGAGAAAATAACCGGTGAGAGTGAGGCGTCCCCCCTCACACCACAGCCGAAGGCGGCTGGCAGTGCTCGCTCAAAGAAAATATCACGAAGTAATCCGAAGCTTGATAATATTGCGATGAGGGAGGATGGCAACATGATGACGTTGCCCTGTGACATAACGGTTTCCTGACGGCGGGAACCCTCCTGATAGAACTGTTGGAGAAAGGGACGAATCCATACTCGCCGAACGGTATTGGTTCAGGGAGCTTTCAGGCCTTCGCGTTGTGCCTGCTGTTCAGCCCGATATTCATCGAGAGCACGTTGCTGATTAGGCAGTAATTCTTCCGGGCCAGCGGGGAAGTATTGCACATCGTCGTGAAGGTAAAAGGCAGATGGAAGCGTCTGACCACCCATTTGAGTCTGGCAGCCAGTCAGCATACTGGCGCCCAGCAATCCTAAAAGAACCGCACACAGACTCTGATTGAGACGTGCTTTGAATTTCATTCCAGAGACTCACTTTAATTTCGAGGAGGGAAAGCGGTTGTCGCTTTCGTTGAGTTTGCGAAGCTGAACCATGCCTGTCAAACAGAGCGGTCAAATCTTTCAGCTCTCGCAAGGTTGTATTGTACCGTTACCTTTTCTGTCTTCATCTTTCCGAACAGACATCTTTTCAAACAGCAGGCGTGACCTATTTCCGTTCGCATCGATATCGATCCGTCTGCCTGTTTGATTTCGTCATAGCCTAATGATCGACCGTTAAAACCAATTTCTTTGATAAAACCGGACTATTTTCCCACTCTTGACTCAATCTGCTGTTGGACTCCGCAAAGGTGGTCTTTTTTACACGTCGAGTAGCTATTCTCTTTTCTGCTATGAGAATAGTCAAAATTATCTTGCCCAATTTGTAATCAATCGGTATAAACTGGGCCAACTCACAGGGGATTATGGTCTCTGCGTTCAAGACGAATCGAGTAGGGCAATGGCTGTTGTTATGGAACGGCATACATCTCACGGGGAAAGCCTGCACTCCGGGAGCATCCGTGAAGCGAGTCTCTATAAGTGGCTCGAGAGTGAGAAGCTCGGATACGATCTGGGTGAGAAAGCGATCCGCGAGTGGTACCAGAAGTACTGGGGCATCTATTGCAGGATTAAGCGTCTGGCTCATGTTGCGGGGCGGGAACGTGTTCTGGAGTTCGATGATGGGCCTTCGGAGTTGATTCTCAAACTTCTGCAATCGAATGATTTGCTGCTCCAGTTGATTCTCGATCGTGTTTCGGAAGGTTGGGAAAATTTTGACGTCATCAATTGGGCGATCGATTGGGGGCTACCTACCGTTCGTGTTCGTGAGATCCTGGAAGAATTGAACATCAACTGCGCTCGCCTGGATCCCGTTATCTCTACTGGGGAAGCCGGGTGAGTGAGTCCCCGGACGACGCTGCTTCTGTTTCGGCTTCTTCTGATGAATACCGTCCTTCCCACGGGTGGTTTTCGCAGGTGCGGCTGGTCAGTCTGCTTACCTTATTGAGCCGGGTATTGGGGTTGCTACGCGATGTCGGTATGGCGGCCCTGTTTGGAAATGGCCCGCTTCTCGATTCTTTCACACTTGCTTTTCGCTTGCCCAATATGAGTCGGCGCCTGTT
>JALTOP010000386.1:0-5614 GCA_027000105.1 Planctomycetaceae bacterium
GACGAGAAGGTTTTCGTTCTCACGATCCAGGAGCGGAAACTTCACGAACAGCGAGCGATGCACGGCGAGTTTTCGGCCATCTGCGATTTCCATCTGTGAATAAGCCGAACCGCCCCGCCCGGACCAAGGCATGACATCGTGACCGCGATAGATTTTTTTGCGATCCATACACTTTTTCAGAAACGTCCAGATCGTTTCGTTGTTTTCTGTCGCGAAAGTAAAATAACTGCCGCCCCAATCGGGGTTGCCAAGTTTGGCGACAATTTGATGCGCGAGACCGCAAATTTTTTCTCCGCGCGCAGTTACATATTCAACCTGTTCGGAATCGCCAACGTGTTCCGCCAGTTTGAGCAGTTCTTCGGGATCGTCCCATTCCATCCAATAGCCAAGGCGAATCGACTGCTCGGTTTGGCGGGCAGCATACTTGAGAACGCGTTGTTTGCACGCGTTCACAAATTTATCGATACCATGTTCTGCAATCGCTTTTTTCGAACCGAGCCCCATCTCCTTCTCGACTTCGACTTCGACCCACAAACCCTGGCAATCAAAGCCGTTCTGGTACCGCAGTTCGTGCCCGGTCATTGCGAAAAAACGCTGGAAGGCGTCTTTGTAAGTTCGCCCCCACGCATGATGCACGCCCATCGGATTGTTCGCGGTAATCGGCCCATCCAGAAAAGACCATTTCGGTTTGCCCGCGTTCTTATCTCGCAACTTTTTGAAAATCTGCGATTTTTTCCAAAAAGAAAGGACAGCGTGTTCACCGGAAATAAATTGAGAATCAGAAACTTTTTGAAACATATTCGGCTTTACTAATGGGTAATAGGACTGCATTGGATCGCTACACAATAATCCAGAAATTTTTCCACAAGGGAAACGTAAAAAGTTGAGCCTGAAAATGGAAGCGAGGCTCGTGAAGAACTTTCGATCATGGCTTTCCTCGCACAATTTATCAATGTTGGAGCGTTCCCACGTGGCTGGTGCGGGTTTCATCATCGGTTAATTCGTTTGAACCGAGAGTTCACGCGGCTTCCGATTCAGCCTGTTTATCAGAGGCGGCTTCTTCGATGTTCTTCTTCTCCAGCATTTGCTCTCGAAGTTGCGAGTAATTGGGGAGTTGTTCGATGCGTCGGATGCCGAGATATTGCAGGAAATATTTTGTTGTTTCATAAAGATAGGGACGTCCAAGCGAGTCTTCTTCTCCGCCGATGCGGATAAGCTGGCGATCCATCAACTGTTTTATCACTTCTGAAGATTGGACGCCGCGGATCGCTTCGATATCGGCTCGGGTAATCTTTTGACGGTAAGCGATAATGGTCAAGGTTTCCAAGGCCGGGGGGGAAAGCTTCAGTTCGATATTGCGGTGATGAATTTTATCGAGCCACTGGGAGTATTCGGGGCGTGTGAGCAACTGATAACCGCTGGCGATCTGTTCGACGCGGAAGGGACATTGTTCAGCATCGTACAACCGATTCAATTCGTCTATCAGTTCACGTGCTTGATTGGCGTCTATCAGTTTGGCGGCATCAGCGATCTTCTTCGCTGAAAGGGGGGAATCTGCCACGAATAAAACAGCTTCCAGACGGGCATGTTTCGGCGAGCGAACCGTGCCATTTGTTGTTTTCTCTTCACAGGCGGTCTGCCTGTCCCCGAACAGCAACCAATGAGCAGGTGTCGTCTTGAGGAAACGCCCCCAAAGGAAGCCATCATTGTATTGACTGTTCCAGGTTGTTGAAGAATTCCACATGTAAACTTCCCAATGACGGCAAATTCATTCGACGGCAAATTCATTCGACGTCAAATTCATTCGACGGCAAATTCATTCTGACAGTCGTTTCGATCACCCGGGAAATTTCATCAACTACCCGAGAAAATTGTCATCAACCGCACGACTGGCGGGTAGCGGATTCTGCACAGCACTAACGTTCTTACCGATACCATTTTTTGATCTGCATCAAAGTATCCTGCACAGCTTGTAACGGTGTGGCCGCTTCTGCTTCGAAACGGATGATCGTGGAAGATACATTCCCGTTCTCATTTCCATGTAAGTAGCAGGCGAAATGGAATGAATTCGCTTCCAGTCCCGGTTGCAAACGGTAATCGTGAATGCCATACCTGGCCAGTTCCGCAATAGCCTGTTCCCAGGAAAGTCCACCAACAGACTGCTCCCGATTCCGATAATCGTTCGTGTTGTCTGAAACAGGAACGATGGTTGATTGGGGGGTCGCCGCTGTTTTAGTGGTCGATCCGGATTGATGATCGGAAAAAGCGGGAGCTGAATCCCAATTCTCGTTCGCCAACGGGTTTTCGCTGAGAAACCCGGTCTCCTCGTCCATCGTTGAAGCTAACGAACCGAACTGCGGAATCCCAAAGATCGCCATCAACGGAATAGCCGCCAAGGGCAAAACCATGACCGTGGTCATGAAAAAACCAGACAAACGTCCGTGCATCCCTGCTCCCCTGAATCTAATGAAAAATCAATGAATTAGAGGGCTCCATCCCCAATTCACTGCATTTCTAACAGTATTTCCAACGGCACCAGTTCGCGAAAGGCTCGCAAAATTCCGAAAAATATCTGTTTGATTACCGTTACCGCTATGAACCAGCCGTGCCAGGCACCTCCCTGGCACTCCCGTTCGCGGGATTCTACATCAAAACCATTATTCGAGACAACGGGAATAATCAGATCGGATGTACACAGACGTCCTCATTCACTTCCACCGAAAATGGCCATGTGCGCACTATCTCGATTTGCGAAATGTTCCACTCGCGGAAACTGTGCAAAGACAACAACATTTCCAGGGAGATCAATAATTTCAGTAATTCAGTGAGAACCGCAGCCGCCGCTCCCGCAACCGCCCCCTTGTCCCATTGTGTTGGAGCGTGCTAAAGCGTCCTCCGCAGCTTCAATCTGGCCACATCTTTGAGCAATGACAGAAAGTTGGGCGTGTGAAAAGGGATCATTGGGTTCCAGTTCGACAACTTTCTTCGCGTGAGCCAACGCTTCTTCGTTATGTCCCAATTTTTGAAGATGTACAGCCAACGCGGTATGGGCCAGAACGAAGCCTTCATCTTCAGCCAGAATTTCCTTCAGTTTTGCGACGGCGGCCTCAAGGTCTCCCTCCTCTTTGAGAGCGGTTGCCTCGTCGTACATTGCGTTCAAATCGGCCATCTTGTTACCTTTCACGAATATCAAATTGATTTTGTTATTGGAATCTGTCTTCCCGAACTGGTTTCATCAACAGAAATTGTAGTCAAGATAACTCTGGAAACCAACTCGTCCCGGAAACTTGCCCTGTTCTCCACATTACCCGATCCCTACATGATTCGCGCGTTATGATCTCCAAAGACGAAAAGATATATCTGTTTATCATCCTGCTTTTAACAGTGACGTTACGTCTATGGGGATATGACCTTTCACGCGTGGAGCACTTTGATGAAGGAGTATATGCCTCGAACATCTGGTTCAATGCAGAGGAGGGATACCGCTATCCTGATCGGCATCTGTATGCCCCGCCGTTGCTCCCAATGTTCATTGAATGGTCGCACGTTATTCTGGGGCCGACCGCGTTGGCTCCGTTACTGCCGGGATTACTCGCGGGAATCGTGACGGTTCCCCTGCTTTGGTGGTTTGGAAGACGAGTTGCCGGGCCACTGGCAGGACTGTCGGCTGCAGCAGTTTTATCAACCAATGAACCCCACATACTGTATTCCCGCACCGCATTGACCGAACCGCTGCTCTGCTTCTGGATGCTGCTTTCCGTTTATCTGGCTCATGAATCGTTTTCACAATTTTTTCGGACTGAAAATTTCTCGAAACAGTCCTGCCTGTATTCTGTATTGGCCGGTTTGGCCGCAGGGTTCGCCTGGCTGACAAAATACAACGGCTGGCTCGCGTTGGCCATTACTTTTTCCGCTTCCATCGCCTGGGGACTATTCAGCAGGTTTTCATTCCGAAAGTGGAAATTGTTGGCGATTCACTGTGTCATCATTTTGCTGATGGCCCTATTGCTCTGGCTCCCCTATCTTTCTTCTCTACAGAAATTCGGCGGTTACGCGAGTGTCGCGGGAAATCATCACAAGTATTTTGTCGGCCTGAGTGGTTGGTCAGACTCACTGTTTTCACAAATAGCCAAACAGTTTCAATTACTCGGTTTTACCACCTCTTGCGGAATTGGCATTGTCATTGTTTTGATCTGGCAAGGCGTTTTCAAAAATGGCTTGCCGCAGGAATCTGCGATTCAAAGCGAAAAAGCTTCTCCCGCATTCCTGTTTGGCCTGTTCGGAAATATTCGGCCTGGTGGCTGGATGACAGCAAGCTGGCTGATCGGTTTAAGTGTCGCGATTCCCCTGTATTATCCCTACCCGCGGTTATGCGTTCCCTGGATGGTCGCTTTCTGCATGGCGTTTGGCCTGATAGCGGTGATCCTTCAGGATAAATTCCGCAAAAAAAACGAGATAAAAAATTCGATTCCGTTGACTGTCACCGCCGTTCTGGCAGTATCTTCCCTGATCGGCCCGGTCCTGGCGGCCCCCGCCTGGGAATCGCGTGAAGGATTGTTCCATATTGCAGGTCGATGTGTAAGCGATGCTGGTGAAGTCGCTCTTTCTCAGGAGCATCGAAGCGGGGAAGTTGTTTTTTATGTCTACGGTGAGCCTGCACTGTTTTACCATCTTTCCGCGGCCGATCGCCTGACAGGCCCGATTGGACATCTCGATTTCGCCAAGCCAAGCGTTTCGCGAATGCCCTATCCTACTTTTCTGGTTATCGGGCCGCACGCGCTGAATTCCGAATTGTTCCATCAGCAATGGGCAGAAAATGGCGACTATTTCGAACTGGTCGCAGAATACGATTACAAACCCAGCCTGCTAATCAAGCTCAATCGAAAAGAAGCTCATTCAAACGGCGATGAAAACTGGCGCGTAAAACTCTATCTATTGAAGTGAGGGCGTTTCAAAAAAGTTATGGAACTTGACGACAAAATCTGCTACTGCTTTCACGTAAAAAAACGGAAAGTTCTGAACTTTATCCGGTTACACCAACCGAAACGGGCCAGTCAGCTCAGTGAATGCAACGGAGCGGGCACCGGGTGCGGGTGGTGTATCCCCTATCTGAAACGTCTATTTGAGCAGGCACAGGATTCGGCACAGGACTTGGAAACGATTCGACAAAAATCGGAACCGACTCCCGAAGAATACGCCAGAGAGCGGGCGGCCTACATTCAATCGGGAAAAGGGAAACCACCTGCCGGCACAGACCCACAACCGAAAGACGAATCATAATTTTTTCGCAGGCAGAGAACTGAAATGCGTATCATCGCGGAAGAATTGGCAACAAAACCAACACCGAGCCATTGTGAATCATTATGGTTTGTGACTCAACCGCCTCTGCATGGACAACAGCACTACTTCGAACTCGCATCAGTAGGGAAGCTCAATCGCTTCACACAGAAATCTCATGAACGGTGTGGCACGTTTGAAGTAGGCGATGATTTCCTGAATGAATGTGGGGGATTCAATTTGCCTGGGCTGCAAAGGGCAGATCGCGATAAAATCTTTCCGTTTTATTTCTTCAATCATGGGATCATTTTTGTCGAACCCGGCAGGAGGACGAACC
>JALTOP010000386.1:5624-8694 GCA_027000105.1 Planctomycetaceae bacterium
AACCAGAGACTCCCCGGATAAATCGTAAAGCTCGCGGAACCGTTTTTGATGACAAACCTTTTTCCATTTTTGGGGTTGCCGCGAGATACGTTCGCGGATCATCCGCAAGACTTCTTTTTCCGGTCGCCAAATACCGACCCCCGCGAAGATATTTCCCGGTTCAATATGCAGATAGCAGCCTGGTGCGTGAACATTACATCCGGCCTCGTGACGAAACTGGATTCCGAGGTTTGTTTTGTAGGGCGTTTTATCTTTGCTGAAGCGGGTATCCCGATAGATGCGCATCATCGACCCGCCTGTTTTTTGAGGGATCGCCTCAAGAAAGGGGGAAACTTTTTTCAAGGGCTGACACATCGCCTCGATAAACTCCAGAGCTGGCTCCAGAAAGGCGGTTTCATACCATTTTTTGTGCTTTTGGAACCATTCTCGCCTGTTATTCTTTTTCAATTCAGAAAGAAACTCCAACGTTTGTTCGGGGAACCCTTCAAATGACGCTGCAGACATATTGTCCTTTCCTTATCGATGAATTGATCACGATTCAGTTGGAAAATTGTAAATCTTATCATCGATCTGGCTCAATGACTTCCCTCTTTGGGAAAAAACTCCGGTTCTCTATGATACCGGTTCCCTATGATACCAGTGTTTTGATTGAACCGCGATGGTTCCTATCATCCAGCCACTTCATTTCACCTCTGATGATCCTGTTCAAATGGAGTTCCGTCATGGATCGACGCACCTTTTTTCTGTCCGGTCTGATTCCCGCTAGTCTGAGCCTGTTTTCCTTGTTGCTGCCCGGTTGTAAGGGGAGACAGGTTGCCCATATTTTGAGTGACGATGACGGGGATATGGTGGGCAGTCATACTGCGGGAGCGGAAACATGGAAGCCACTTATCGAAGAATCGGTCGGCAAGTTGCTTGGACGCCAGATGCAGGTGATTCAGCCGGTTTCGCATCAGGAAAATGTTGGCATGCCACCGCTGCAGAAGCGGGTCTGCTTTCTCGGTGTGGAAAATAAAAGCATCGAGGAGATCGGCGATTTCAAGGAACAGATTTACGAGTTGATCGATTCGAAGGTCAACGATTCCGGCGTTTTCAACATGATCAGCAGACGCTTTGTTGAAGCCGGCCTGAGAGAAGCCCACCTTGCACCGGGTGATCTGTTCGTACCGGCCAATCAGCGTACCTTTGCAGCCATCATGGAACAGATGCAGCAACCGTTCGACTATCTTCTTTTTGCCAAAATCACCTCAGGAACAACGACGAGCAATCAGAAAAACTATCAGCGAGATTATCTGTTGACTCTGGAAATGGTCGATGTCAAAACAGGTGCGTTCGACAAGGAAACGGCGACGATCCGTAAAGGATACCACAAAACCCGTTTGGGAAAGCTGAAGCATTACTAACTTCCGCCCCAATTCTGATTTCTCCCAATTTGTCCGACTGAACACGTCAGGATCGTGCAGACCGCCCAACTGTTTTACCAATCGTTTGCCGATCGGACTCTGAAAAGAACGGTGGGATTTTTCAGGTCGAGTTCGTCGATCAGTAACAGGTTTTTCAAATTGAAAAGCTGAGGCAAGTCACGATAAACACCAGCTACTTCGATCATGACAAGAATTGCCAGAGTTGCCGAGGTAAACTGCCGGATTGGGAAAGACTGGGCCGAGTCCATGAGTTTTCACATCGACAATTCCCGGGATATCCTGAACGACCGGTCTGCCAGGTCTGCGTGGTCCGCCAAAATTTGGAACCGGCTTTTCACAAGAAGAAGCCCTGCGGCGCAACTTGCGTTATTGCTGACTGGGTATCGACTGGTGCTTCTGCTTGTTCTGTCGATACTTTCCGGCTGTGCAACTCATGCCGATCGAGTGGTTCTGATCCGGCAAGCCTTCTATGCGGGTGATTTCGAATCGGCTCTTGATCAGACCGCAGTCGAAGGAAAAAGGAACGGGTACGATGCAGATGTTATCAAGCTGGATCGGGCCATGATTCAGCTTGCCGACGGGAACCCGCGCGCAAGTGAAAATATATTGCGAGAAATCCGCGATCGATTCGATCAACTCGAAACAGAAACCGTCACACAGAAAATTGCGTCACTGGCTACTGATGACCGGAAGCTTCCCTATGCGGGGGAGGAGTACGAAAAAATCCTGATCCGGGTGATGTTGGCTATCTCGAATCTGATGTACGACGGTGGCGATGTCAATGCGTATGCGTTGCAAATAGCGGCCAAGCAGCAGCAATTGCTCCAGAAAGCACAGGAAAAGAGCAAAGAAGAAGATGCCGAAGTCGATCTGGCGACATTCAACAGGCAACTGGCAGTTGGCTCCTACTTCCGGGCGGCGATCCTGGAATCTTCTCCTCTCGATTACGACGATGTGCAACGGTATCGTGTGCAGGTTGCGAATTGGCAGCCGGATTTTCGTGATGCGCAAGTTGACCTGGCTCGCGCACAAACCGGTCGCCATTCCGCACCGGGTAACGGAGTTGTGTACGTGATCGCCTTTGTGGGCGAGGGACCGTACAAGGAAGAGGCAATGGAAACGCCGACATCAACGTCGCTGCTGATTGCCGATCAAATACTTTCCGTTCTCGGGGAGTATGAATTGCCTCCGACGGTCGCTCCGATCAAAATACCGGTTGTTGTACGATCACCCCAGCAGATCGATTCAGTAGCTGTTTCTGAACAGGGGAAATTGCTGGGAACAACTGCGACATTGATGGATATTTCCTCACTTGCGATCGAACAGAATCAGCTTCAACGAGACGATGTTCTCGCTCGGGCCATTGCTCGACGAATCATCAAAAAGGGAACCATTTACGCCGTGAAAGACGGTCTGGAAGTCGAAAAATCACCAGAATTCGATATTCTGCTCACCATTATCGGTGTTGCATGGGAAGCGGCAGAGCAAGCCGATACTCGCTGTTGGAGCCTGCTGCCGGATCGCATTCAGGTCCTTCGCCTGGAACTTCCCGCGGGAAGCCATCAGCTCGATTTTGCTGCCCGTCTGCGCGGAGCACACGAAGGAAAAAGCAAACCGGTTACCGTGAATGTGGTTGACGGCAAGAC
>JALTOP010000386.1:8704-12551 GCA_027000105.1 Planctomycetaceae bacterium
ACATTCGTCCTGAGCGTACTCCCGCAAGACCGGGTGATTGGAAAAGTGCTGACGAAAATATACCAATAACAGAGACTTCAAAATGGGAATTTGCACCGGGTGAAGCAGCGATCGCCCCAAAGAGTGGCTGATACAAACGGAACCTCAAGCCTTCTGCCTCTCCCTTGATCCTGTCTGCCTGATAAATGATTCAGAGCAGGTCGCTGAGCACGTGGGACGATTTATCTTCCAGAGTCTGGATCTCCGCCTCAATCTGTTTGGCTTTATCTTCCTGCCCGGCTTTCCGGTAGGCTTGGGCCGTCAATTTCATCAGTTCAACCGCCTGTATAGAATCTTCACCGAGTTCAGAGCATCGAAGGGGCAGAATTTTCGAAAGCTGATCGGCAGCGTGATCAGGCTCACCAAGTTCGAGATACAGTCGCCCGAGTTGTTCGGTCGCTTCGATCACGCTCGGGTGGGCCGAGTGGAATTCTTCGCCGAGCAACTCAATCTTCCGTTGCAGCAACATAATGGCATCTTGCAGGTGGGAAACCTGTCTGGACAATTCGAAGGCACGATCAACGACTTCAATTTTTTGCGAGGCAGGCAATTCCATCGAGTTTTCCAACGTTTTCCATACTTGCCGGTAGTAATAGGCTGCGACTTTCGGCTTGTTCAGTCCAAGATATGTCTGGGCAAGATGCTGAAAAAGATTCATCACAAACAAAGCACAGATCGAAGGATGCTGTTTGTAAGCGGAGATCGCTGTTCGGAGCAGCTGTTTCGATTTGTCGTAACTGTTTTGAAGCAGGAGAATTCTGGACATCTCCAGAAGCCCGACCAACATAGGGATACTGTCGGTTCCAAAGCTCTGTTCGTAGATGGACAAAGCGGTACTGGCGGTTTGGACGCCCCGTAATTGCCGCATCGATCTGGAAAAGGTTTCGGCCAGATGGAAAAGTGTTTGAGCAAAAAAGGGATGATTGGGATTCAGGCGGTTCCGAAATTGCTCAATCGCCTTGTGGAAATACTCATCCGCTTTTGCGAAATCTTCCTCGCCTCCCCGTTGGTTCGCCAGGATCCCCTGCAACAGGTTGAATCGCCCTTCGTAAACAGTATTTAGCAGCCCTGCCTGTTCGAGAATTTGGGGCAGACGGGCAGATTCCCGTTGAACGATATTCGATTTATGAATATGAATGGCCAGTTCGAGACGCATCAGATGGATGTCGGCTTCCAGTCTTCCCGATTCCTGATTTGCCTCGGGCAATGAACGGGCCAACTGATCGATCAACTTTTCCGCGCTCAAATATCGACCGGTTTCCATCAGCAAACGGGCTTGCAGAGCCTGAGCTCGCAAATAGTCGGCAGAAAGTCGCGTTTCCTGCTTCTGGCTGAATGAATCCAGATAGGTGCGAATATTCTGTTCTGCTTCGTGATAGTGGAAGGTTTCCGCCTGCACCTGAGCAAGATTGAAACGGGATTGCCTGAGCAAGACGTGATCATCAGGAAAGCCGCTCCGCAGTTCCAGCGCCCGTTGATGATGTTGCCGGGAGCGGACGAATTCCCCCTGCAAGCGGAGCAGTTCAGCCAGATTGTTATGAATTGTCGCCAGCGGGGCCGGGCAGATTTCCGCCGCCTTCGCGCCGTGATCTTCAATCGCACAATGCCAAATGTGGGCAGCATCTTCAAAGCGTCGTTCCGCGATCAATGCGGAGCCAAGATTGTTCAAGGCTCGAATACGATGAGCGAGAGCCTCGGGAGTATCATTGCAGACGATTTTAAAAACAAGCCTGCTCATTTTTTTCACAGCATACCAGGAGCGCATCGCGCCCAGTGTTTCCGTGACCGCATTGATCCTGGCTGCAATCTGTTCCCGAATATCCAGATTGATTTCACTCTGTAAATCAAGTTCATCAATGAGAATCTGAAAAGAACGTTGGAGCGAACCACGTTTTTTCTTCAAGGCCGAACGGACAATCAATCCATTGCAGGCATCAATCCGTAGAAGGAGATTCTCGGGAGTTTCCCGATCCGTCTGTTCGAGAACCCGCTTGAACTGCTTGAGTGCTTCGTTCAATTCTCCCTGCGAAAGCAGTTGCTGCCCTGCCTGAATGGTTTCTATTCCAGGCGAATGGGAGGAATCCAGATTGTGATTCTCAAGGTTCATGAATTTATACTCGGTTCTTTCGAGACCGACCCCGCGAGAGTGGAAGTATCCCCACTCCCCTCTCCCGGTTTTTCAGGATAACGACGCGAAGATGTACCGTACGTCGGCACAACCCTCAACTGTCATCTTGACCGAAAATTTTGTTGGACACAAGCAAATTATCGATTTGTTCGGCTATGCTGCAAAGTTGTTGTGATCAATCGAACTAAGTGTCCGCTTTGTTCCAGTTGAACTATTATACGTCAATTGCCCAGTCTGTGGAGCTGTCATCATCGGATGCTTTCGTCTCATCTGGCGAAGGCGATTTCCCTGTTTCCCCCGACAGGGGGGGCGGCGACTGTTCTCCTGAATTTGTTTGAGATTCCGATCGTGATGCAGGTTGTTCTCCTGCGAGTCGCGACATTCGATCCTGCATTTTTTTGAGTTCCAGCTCTTTTTTTGTTTCCAGGTGTTGCCAAAGTTGTGTCAAGTCGGAACGAAGTTGATCAAGCCGATATTCCGTAGGAATTCGTTCCTCGATGGACTGAAGTTGGGAGAGCAGTTTCTCCGATTCCAGAGGACTGAGTAATTCCAGAGATTGGGAATCGGCAACTTTTGCACGAATTTGTCCGACCAGTTCGTATAGAGAGTTCGCGTTATCCTGCCGTCTGTTTTCCAGTTGTTCCTGATATTGCTGTTTTTTTTCATCGGGAAAGGCATCGAGTTTGATCAGCTGATGTGCTGCGCGGTAACAGCCTGCGTTCATCTGCAATTCGAAGGCTTCTTCCCAACTGACAAAGCCGTGCTTCATGATGGTGAGAATTTGATGCTCCAACGTGCTGGGGGTTACGTTGCACTGCCAATCGTCGCCCAAAATGACGCCCGGTATTTTCAGCAGTTCCGCATTGAGCAGGCAAAGAGGATCGACTTCAGCGATACGCGGTTCTTCGGTCGGGTGAAACAATTGATGGATCCGGTCCATACTTCTTCGACAGGCAGTCAGCGCCGCTCGGTGGGGTTGTGCTCCCTGTGTTTTTTCGAGCTGTTTCAGTTCAAGAAAGACCGCGTTCTGCCGACGATCAATTTCGTCGCGCAGTTCATTCACCTCCTGAGGAACCAGTACCGATTCCATCCCGGGATACGATGCCGCCAACACAAGCCAGTGGGACGCAAATTCGATCGCCTCCTGAACATAGTTGTAAATTTCCCGACCGGGAATCTCGATTGTTTCACTGGAGGAAATCACTGCCTGCGTTCCGGTTTCGGTCAGCAAAACAGAATGCGAAAGTCTGCGAATTTCCTGCTCGACCAAGGCTCCCTGTGTCAGATTGTTTTCCAGAATCGGTTGCAACAGACGGGCGATGCGTGCCTGGAGAATCTGTCGAGCCCGCCACTCTTCAACCAGTTTGGGGTGTCTCAACGCATGAGAAGACTGGACGGACCAATGTGCCCGGGAAAACAGAGGTGTTGAAATCGTATAGGGAAGAATTTTTTCGAAGAAGCGGGATTTCCAGCTGATGACCTGAGAGCGAATCTTCCGGGCGTCAGATTCGATAGAAGCAGCACCGGGACGGTAATAGTATTGATCCAACTTCAGACCCGAAGCGCGTGAAGCGAACGAGGCAATCCGCGAGCAGTAATTGTAAAGCTGTGTCTGATTCGGTTCGATCGAAAAGGCCCGCAGGATGTCTGAAGCGACCGCCGAGGCTGTTGTCACCGTTC
>JALTOP010000387.1 GCA_027000105.1 Planctomycetaceae bacterium
GCGGCAGTCTTTGGACTGAATGTTATTCTGGCCGGAAAAGAACATCAGGAGCGGCCAGTTGAATTATCGTTGATTCCTGTCAAAGTGGCTCCTCTTGCGGAGTCGGATTTTTTCTCGGTCAGGCGGGCGTATACCGGAACTGTCAAGGCAATCCGGGCCAGCAATTTAAGCTTTCCGCGAATGGGAGAATTGACCGCTGTTCTGGTGACAGAGGGAGCCCGTGTCGAGAAAGATCAGCTCCTTGCTACTCTTGATGATCGTGCTTTACGGGCCAAAAAGAAGGAACTGATCGCACGGAAGAAGGCGGCCCAGGCGGTGTTGGATGAGCTGATCGCTGGCCCCCGTGAGGAGACCATCGCCTCGGCTCGCGCGGAACTCTCGCAGCGGCAAGCAGAACTCGATCTGGAGAAGGCGGAACTGCAACGGGCAAAAAAACTGTTTGAGGATGCCATTATCTCTCGTTCCAGGTACGACACCGTTCAATTTGGAGCACGAGCCGCACAGGCACGGTTGGAAGCCGCCAGGCAGAAACTGGTGGAACTGGAAGCGGGAACGCGTCCGGAAAAAATCGAAGCGCAGCGGGCAGTTGTCGATCAACTTGCTGCAATGCTTGCGGAAGTATCGGTTGATCTGGAGGATACCCGGTTAAAGGCTCCCTATGCGGGAGTCATATCGAAAGTAGAAGCCGACGAAGGGACAATCGTTTCATCGGCAGCGCCTCTGTTTCGCCTGGTTGACGATTCCCGATTGGAAGCCTGGGTTGGCATACCGGCAGACAAGGCGAACCGGTTTGCAGTTGGCCAGGAACATCAGGTTCGTATTGATGGTCACAAGGTAAATTCGAAAGTTGTGGCGGTGCTGCCAGAACTCTCCCCGAAAACGCGAACTCGTACGATCATTTTCAGCATGAGAAATCCATCGACCATTCCGATTGTCCCCTTCCAGATGGTGAGAGTTGATATCTCTCAACAGAACAAGGCGAAGGGATTTTGGGTTCCCGTCACCTCGCTGATTCAGAGCGAACGTGGTTTATGGGCTTTGTATGTCGTTGAGGCGGATGAAAAGAGTTCGGCTCTGACGGTTTCCCGCCGGAATGTCGAAGTCCTTCATCTGGAGCAGCAACGTGCCTATGTGCGAGGAACGATTCAGCAGGGAGAACTGATTATTGTTGCCGGTACGCATCGGGTGGTGCCCGGTCAACGGGTGAAGGTAATAGTTGATGATAAACAGCCATCTGCACCTGCATTGTCGGGGGGGGATTGATGGATCATCTGTTTTACCGCGATACCCGACTGCTCGTTTTGGTGGTCTGCCTGATAGTTGTGGCCGGGCTTTCGTCGTTTTATGTGCTGCCTCGCATGGAAGATCCCCTGCTGGTGGAACGGGCCGGGAGCGTCACAACCCTTTTTCCGGGAGCGGACGCAACTCGGGTGGAATCGCTTGTGACGGACAAACTGGAAGATGGATTGCAGGAAATCGATGAAATCCTGGAACTCCGTTCGAATAGTCGAACCGGACTTTCCACAATCACGATCGAATTACGTGAAGATGTATTCGATGTGGCGAATGTCTGGTCGAAGGTGCGGGACAAAATCGATGATGTCGCCAAGAATTTTCCGGCGGGAGTCAATGAACCGGAATTCGAACAACTGAATTTACGTGCCTTTGCCTTGATTGTCGCCCTGAAGTGGGAGCAGGATGATGTTCCCAATCTCGCTATTCTCAAACGCCTGGCAGAAGAACTGGAGGACAGGTTGCGTTCCGTTCCCGGTACGGAGGAGCTGGAGCTGTTTGGTGATCCCGAGGAAGAAATAACCGTACAAATCCAGCCGGATCAACTGGCGGCTCGCGGTCTTTCAGCGGCTGAGCTCTCCCGGCAGATTCTGGCCAGTGATGCAAAAGTTTCCGCCGGACAGATACGGGGGCAGCGTGGCGATCTTGTTCTGGAAATCGAAGGAGAACTCGATTCCATTATTCGTATTGCCAATACTCCTATCCAATATGGGGGAAGCGGGTTGATTGTCCGTCTGGGCGATATTGCGGAAGTAAAAAAAGGGATTGCGGAGCCGCCTGAATCTGCAGCCGTTATTGATGGAGACCGGGGCATCGCGATTGGTGTTCTGGTGCGTGAAAAGTACCGCATTGATCATTGGGCACGATCGGTTGAACAGACTTTGGATGATTTCGCGAGGGAACTCCCCAAGGGCATCGGATTGGTGCAGGTTTTCAATCAGAACAGATATGTCCAACAGCGGTTGACCGGATTGACGCTCAACTTGTTGCTCGGTGGGGCAGCCGTGTTTCTGGTTGTTCTGCTGATGATGGGATGGCGAAATGCGATTGTGGTTGGGGCGGCCCTTCCGTTATCGGCTTTGATGGTTTTGGCGGGGCTCCGTTTTCTGGAGATTCCCATTCATCAGATGTCTGTTACCGGGTTGATTATCGCACTGGGCCTGTTAATTGACAACGCGATTGTGATCGTCGATGACGTCTCGGCGAACTTACGGAGAGGCTGGTCGCATGCGAAGGCCGTCGGACGGAGTGTGCGACATCTGTTTGTACCGTTGCTCGGCTCAACCGTCACAACAGCTCTGGCTTTCGGGCCGATCGCGCTGATGCCCGGCTCAGCCGGTGAGTTTGTGGGGTCGATCGCTATCAGTGTTATCATTGCCATTTTCAGTTCGTTTCTGTTAGCGATGACAGTTGTTCCCGCAACAACGGCGCTGCTGAATCAGTATTCACGGCCTGATTCTGTTGGAGAAAGTCAGGCGGTTCACAGGAAACTGCGACAGGTGATTTGGCAGGATGGGTTTTCCCATCCCACATTGACACGGTGTTATCGAGCCACTCTCGATTTCATTTTCGCCCATCCCTGGTATGGAGTTCTGCTGGGATTGTTTTTGCCCGTTGTCGGATTGATTCAGTCGAGAAATCTGCAAGAGCAATTTTTCCCACCAGCCGATCGCGACCAGATTCAGATTGAAGTCGATCTTCTGGCGCACGCCTCGTTACAGGAAACTCTGGCGACCACCGAAGCGATGCGGAAGCGATTGCTTCAGCGGGAAAAAATTGAGAGAGTGCAATGGTTTATCGGCGAAAGTGCACCGGGGTTCTACTACAACATAATTCCAACGCGATCGAATTCGTCCCGGTATGCCCAGGCAATCGTGCAATTGAATACCGAGAAAGGAACTCGCGAGCTGATTCGGAGTCTGCAGAAGGAGATGGACGAGGCTTTCCCCGGGGCAAGAGTTCTGGTTCGACAACTTGAACAGGGGCCGCCTTTTGAAGCTCCCGTTGAAATCAGAATTACCGGTTCCGATACAGAGAAGCTCCGCGAGTACGGCGATCAGCTTCGAACTCTGCTCAGCACGGTTCCCGATGTCATTCATACTCGGGCTGATCTGTCCGACACCTTGCCCAAGATAGATGTTCAGGTAGATGAGGAACAGGCCAGACTTGTCGAATTGAATCGCACTGCCATCGCGAACCAATTGAATGCCTCTTTGGAAGGGGCGATTGGGGGAAGTGTTCTGGAGGGGACGGAAGAGTTACCAGTACGGGTTCGAGTTGCCAATTCCGATCGGGCAGATCCCGATCAGATCGCCTCTCTGGATTTCATTCCCACTCTGGGCAGTCTCGAGGGGGAAGGGACGTATGCAGGGGTGCCGTTGACTTCTTTGGCCCGATTGAAACTGACTCCGGAAATAGCGGCGATCCCCCACTATAACGGGCAGCGCATGAACGAAGTTCGGGCCTATATTGCCGCGGGAGTTCTTCCTGCAAAGGTTCTGGATGAATTCCGAAAGAAACTTTCAGATTCCGGATTCGTGCTGCCCCACGGTTATCGATATGAATTTGGTGGCGAAACCGAAGAACGGGATGCGGCGATTGATAATTTGATGGCCAGTGTCGGTATTCTGTTTGTCTTGATGGTAGCCACGCTTGTGTTGTCGTTCCGCTCGTTTCGCCTGGCGGCAATGATTGGTGTGGTTGCTTTTCTTTCGGTCGGTCTTGGACTGGGAGCACTTTGGCTGTTTGGCTTTCCGTTTGGGTTTATGGCGATTATCGGGACAATGGGATTAATCGGTGTGGCGATTAACGATACGATCGTTGTTCTGGCCGCGATTCGGGAAAATGAATGGGCGAGAACAGGAGATCCTGACGCCATCCGGGATGTTGTTGTTGGGGCATCCCGACACATCATTGCGACATCGCTAACAACGATGGCCGGGTTCACGCCGCTGGTTATCTTTGGAGGTGGGTTCTGGCAGCCACTTTCCATCGCCATTGCAGGGGGTGTCGGCGGGGCGACCATTCTTGCCCTCTACTTTATTCCATCAACCTATATCCTGTTGATCTGCAACGGCGACTGTTGGGAGAAAAGGAAAACTCAAAGCCTTCCGATACGTGTCAGCAATACGGAACCCGGCATTGCCTGATCGTTCCTGCCTGATTCTTGTCTGTTTTCTCGATGCGTTGAAGCACAGGTTCGCTCTTGCTGCGGGGGTTGTTTCGTGCTGCGTGATGAATAATGGCATCACAGACATCTCCACCAATTTTTCAATTATGCAGTACGGATATAACGCGACGGCCTATACTTGCAGTAGCTTTTCTTTGTAGCCGATCCTTCATCACGAGTTGCATCACGGGAGAGTAGTGAAATGCCTTTACCCGCAGATACGGCCTGTCCTCCGGACTATCGCGAGACGTATCCGGACATTCTGGAGGAAGCAGAGATTTCAGGATGGAAGCAGTTGACAAGAAAGAGGGACAATCTTTTTTTATTGATGCTTTGTGTGGGGTTGTTCAGTTTTAGCACCTTTCTGTTTCTGCTTATCAACAAATCTGCGAAACAGGCTGTCCTGAAAAAACAACAGGGAAAATCCTCTGGAATGAAGTGGAATGTGCAGGAAATTTCGCTGGGAGAGTTTGAATCGATGAAAACGAGCCCGGCAGCACCGGGTTATCTTTCGGTTATTCATTATGAAACCTCTCTTTCAGTGGAAGGAACAGCACTCGGGATCCTGCAGGAAGAAAGAGAGATTTACAGCAGAAGAAATCGGATCCGTTCCATTGTGGAACTGGTCGTCAACAGCGCTTCTGAGCAGGAATTGAATGAACCGGATCTGGCTACTCTTCGGGCTTCTGTTCTTGAACGAGTCAACGAAGCGCTTGGAGAGAACAAGGTGAAAGACGTATTGTTCCCGCATTACGTCAGATTCAGATTGCCGACGTCCCCTTGAATCGAGATCAATCTCAAGAAATTTTGTGTTCGCTTTGGATTCCGATTCAGTTTCGATCTGTTGCAGAACAGAACCGCGTCAAGCAAAAAAGCCACTCATCCGGCGGGACAAGTGGCCATTCAGGTGGAGACGAAGGGGCTCGAACCCTCAACCCCTGCCTTGCAAAGGCAGTGCTCTCCCAATTGAGCTACGTCCCCATCGGGGAGAAAGGAAGCATTCCGCTCCCGAGGCTTCGATTCGAATGGGCGTAGGTGGACTCGAACCACCGACCTCAGCTTTATCAGAGCTGCGCTCTAACCAACTGAGCTATACGCCCTCTGAATCGAAAGACCTGTCCATTGTAGCAGGTACACCAGAATTTGCCAGTCTGTTCGAGTTTGCTAAACATTCCAGCTGCTGATGTCACTCCGCTTGTCTGTAACGAGTTTTCCCCGCTACGACAGGTTCGGGAAAGTATCGTCATTTCTCCAACAATTTCAACAGAGTTTCCCTCAGATTTTCAATCTTTTTTTCTTATTCGGTCACTTTTACAGGTTTCCGGATGCAGAACCAGATGCAGAAGATGTACCGCATGTACAAATAAAGGCCTTCTGATGACAAAAACAGGTGAATCATCAGGATTTCGAATCGGTACTGATGCTCTCAATCGGTCATCGTACCTGCGCCACGAAAGGTGTAACGAGGGGAGAAGTATGAGAAAGACTTGCAAATATTTGAAAAAGACCAGTTTGGCTACGACGATTAGAATGAACCCACCGTTCTGGGGACTATGCTAATGACTCCAACTTGCTATAATCGCGACAGTGCTTTTTCAGAGCTTGATTTGGGGGCCTGTTTATTTGTAACCCGGTGCATTATCGCCTGTTACATCCGATGCCTCTTTCTTCAGGAGTTGAAGTTGCACCAGTTGGCTCATGCTCATGATTTTACAGATTGCTTCGATATCAGAGGGAGAGTAGCGATGTCAGATTCCACCGGTAAGCCCGACGACCTGAAAAACAGCCCTGCAGCATCGGCGGACAAGGATGCAACATTCGTCGAGACAGCGCTACTGCTGGGAGGCAAGTCACAGGAAGAAGCGAAGAAGACTGGCACGATAGACCGGGCCGATGATGAAGTGGAGCTTCTTTTTGCCGACCAGTATCAAACGCATAATTCGCCTATTCACAGAGCTGTTTGGGATCGCAGCTTTCCCAGCGAGGCCTTTCAGATTACTCTCCCTGAAGCTGACGGGCAGATGGAGAAAGTCTTTTCGAAATCGATGGAAGTCGTCGCCACCCATCAGAAAAATGGAACGCATTACACGAAAGAAGGCAAGGTAACACGCGAACTGTTTGATGATCTGGGAGCAGCCGGTTATTGGGGACTTCTTGTTGAGAAGAAGTATGGTGGTCAGGAGGTCCCTTTTCAGATTTTCTCCCGTTTTCTCACACGCATGGCGACACTTAATCCAACCATCGCGGGGCTCGGATCGGTCCATGGATGTATTGGTGCGGTCGATCCATTGATGACATTCGGTAATGAAGAACAGAAACAGCGATTTCTTCCTCTGCTTGCCTCGGGGGAACGTCTTTCGGCGTTCGCTTTGACCGAACCGGGGGCCGGTTCTGATCTGACCGCGCTGCAAACCGTTGCGGAAGCCGATGGCGACGATTATCTCATCACCGGAGAGAAACTTTTCATCACCAATGCCATTTTGGGGCGGGTGATCGGACTGGTTTGCAAAATTGATGGAAAAGCAAGTGTCTTCATTGTGCAACTTCCTGAGGAAGAAAACGACCAATTCCGTATCACCAAATACGGTCTGTACGCCTTGAAACATTCTTACAACAACGGACTGGTGTTCAACAAATTTCGTGTTCCGAAAGAAAACCTGCTTCAAATCGAAAATGGCGATGGCTTGACGATTGCCTATCACGGCCTGAACAGGGGACGTGTTGCGCTTTGTGCGAACGCAGCCGGAACCATTCGCCTGATGCTTGCCAACACACTTCCGTGGGCCCATTATCGGGAGACATACGGGCTGCCGATCGACCAGCGTGAACTGGTTCGCAGACGCCTTGGCATGATGGCCGCCTACATCACCGCCTGTGACGCCATGACCGAATGGTGCGGCGGAATTCTCGATCAGGGGTATCGCGGTGAGATGGAGTGCATTATCGCCAAGGTCTTTGGTAGCGAAGTTCAGAAGGAAGTCGCGATCGAACTATTCATGAAGACGCATGGCGGACGTTCATTTTTGCATGGTCATCTGTTCGGCGATAATGTCCATGAATTTCTCGCCCCCTGTATTTACGAGGGAGAAGGCGAAATGCTGAGCATGGCTTTTCTCAAATCGTTGATAAAAAAACATGGCAAGGATTTTTACGAACCGATCGGGAAGGCTCTGCAGAACGCGGGCATCAAACAGCCGAATCCGCTCAATCCTTCACATTTAATTGCGTTACGTCATGCGGCAATACCATACGTGAAATGGCGTGTGAGCGAATCTCTCTCCTGGCCAGCGAAAGCGGAGTTTCCCAATATTCCGGACAGCTTGAAGGATTATATAGAGTTCGCCTCTGAGCGGTTGCAGCATTCGCGGCTCGAAGCTGATAATTTGATGCGGAAGTTCCAGTTGGCGCTGGCGGATCGTCAATGTGCGATGGCGAATATTTCTTCGGTTATTCAGGATCAGGTTGTCATGCTGGTTACCTGCTTGTTTGCAGCGAAAACCGGAAACGAACAGCAAATTGCAGCCGCTGCAGTTTTGGCACAGCATTTGAAAAATCGGATTTCGGGTCAACGTCCCGACGGCAAATTTTTCAGGGCCATCACCAAACTTGGCGAATCGATTCTGGATGACAGCAGCAATTTTGTCGCCGGCATCGAACCGGAAGAAATCATGATGCCTTATAAATAGGCTGCACTGTTCAGCCAATCGGAAGCGTGGCAGAAAACGCTGTTCAGAATTGAAAATCTGCCGGGCTGCGCTGTTTTATGAGCGCAACTCCGGGGAAACCACCTCGCCGGTGAGATCATCCAGACGCAATTCGCGTTCGTTTCGATAAGCCAGATTACCCAGGTGACACAGCTCAGAACTGATGCGTCCGACTTCGTATGATGTCGCCGGTTCGGTGCGATTTTTCACCGCATGGATGAATGCACGGGCATGGCTGATGCGCAATTCGCTCGCCTGAACCGAAATGGCGGGAGTGTGGTCGTAAACTTTCCAGCCGCTACGATCGAGGATGAGAACGCCCCGATCTCCGTAAAAGGCAACTCCATGAGATCGCCCTTCGATTCCGCGTGAAGACCACTGACGGTGTTCCCAGGTGATCGACTTCCCACCGAAATCGTAGAGTACATTCATCGTATCGGGGGTTTGACGTCCATCGTTAAAATGTCGGCAACTTCCCGTTGCAACAACACGCTGCGGCAGTTCGAGATTCATCCCCCAACGAGCCGTATCCAGCAAGTGAACGCCCCAGTTCCCCAATTCTCCCGAACCGTAATTCCACATCCATCGCCAATGGTAATGCCAATCGAGCGGATGCAGCGTACTTTTCTTCTCCTGCCCCAACCAGGCCAATTGTACCTTTTCAGATAACATTGGCTCCTGCCGGGACGTTTTCTTTTGCGAGCTTTTTTGCGATGATCTCTGGTGCGGTTCTGTTTGCCGTCTCAGCCTCTGTCTCTTGACCGCAGACCATGCCCGCGCCTGATAGACTTCGCCCAACTGCCCAGTGTGCAGATAATCGATAGCCGATTGGAAATGCAAACCGCTGCGTTGTTGCAAGCCGACCTGCACGACCGATTGAGACTGCGAAATCATTCTCTGTAGTTGCACGCCCTGTTCAATGGTGTGCGTGGTTGGTGCTTCCAGATAGATATCTTTCCCGGCATCGCACGCCATCGCTGTCATCCAGGCGTGATGATGGTCCGGCGTGGCAATCACAACCGCATCTATTTCCGGAGAATCAAGTATTTTGCGATAATCATCACACAGAAACGGTTGACGCCTGGGAGATTCAATCAGCTTCATCGCGGCAGCTTGAACGGATTGATCGATATCGCACAGTCCGGCAATCTGGCAATTCTCGACCTGCTGAAAACTTTTGATCAGCGAAGCCCCCTGATTGCGCAATCCGACAAAACCGAGGCGAACCGCATCACTCGGAGTTGCAGGCAACTTCGCCTGCAATTTTCCAACCTGCGAAATCGCGACCACACCGGCAGCCGCCTGGGCGGCATTTCTGGCACTGCTTCCCAGAAACTCTCTGCGATTCAGAGGTGTCTTCGATTTGGAATTTCGATCAGTCATTTTACCACTCACGGGATCCGCCATGCAGACCAGAAAGACGACATACTTTCGCCAATAATGGCCCGCACGGCAGACGCCACAACTATCTATTCTGCGTCCGATCTTCGAAGCACCAACACCGGACAGGCGACGTGGCGGATAACCCGCTCGGCGACCGAACCGAGTAGCGCCCGCTTGAAGCCGTGGTATCCGTGTGACGAAATAATGACCAGGTCAGCATTGATTGATTCGGCATAGTCGGAAATTTCCGTTCCCGGGTCACCGACTCTTGTCAGGATCGTCACACCACTTATGCCATGTTCTTCCATAAATGCTTCTGCGTGTTCGCGCGTCGCTTTCTCCCGTTCGACTTCCTCAATTCCTCCCCAGACAACTCCCGGTGCGACAATATCCAGGGGGAACATCACATGAATCGCGTGAACATGTTCCGGCTTATCCACCATTTCCAAGGCCGCTTCAATTGCCTGTTTTGATTCCCCGGAAAAATCAACCGGCACAACGATACACTTTTTCGGCAACCACGACATGACCCGTCCCCTTTTACTACGTCCTCAGTTATCCTGATTCCTGGTGAACCCAAACCCGTTTTCAACCTGTATTATCACGTAGGGGGAGATGAATATCAATCGGACAGATCGATATTCTGCGTAATGAGGCAAAGAGAACCGTACGAGCTTCCTGTTTTGAATAACCCGCACCATTGCAGGGGCGGTGTAACTTGCCGAATGCAGCTTAATTGCGAGGCAGGGGGAAGTTGAAGAAGTTTTCTGCTTCTTTGCCTTCCAGCACTTTGGTGACATCGCTGCAAACAGTGCTCACAACGCGGTCTTGTGCTTCTTCGGTGAACGCCGCGATGTGCGGGGTGAAAATCACGTTATCAAGTTTATCAAGTGGAGACTGTCCGGGGGGCTCAACAGATCGGACGTCGAGTGCCGCACCTGCCAGTTGCTGGTTTTGCAAGGCGTGTGACAACGCTTCTTCATCAATGACTTCACCACGAGACGTATTGATCAGCATGGCTGATGGTTTCATCAAAGCGAATCGCTCTTTGTTGAACATTTCCCGTGTTTCATCGGTCAGTGGAACATGCGTTGTGACGAAGTCGGCTTCACGCAGTAAATCGTTCAGCGAAACCAACCTGGCATCCAGCTCTTTCACATGATTGGCATCGGGGGCGACATAATCATCGTGCACGATGATCGTCATGCCGAACGCTTGAGCACGCTCGGCAACCATCGTCCCGATTTGCCCCAGTCCGATCACTCCCAGGGTTTTGCCGAACAGTTCGATTCCCGTGAAGGCTTTGCGATTCCAGTGACCTTCAGACGTATCAAGATGAGCGGCGGGAATTTTGCGAGCCAGGCAGAGCATCAAGCCGATGGTCAGCTCAGCAACGGAAATCGAATTTTCACGTGGAGCATACGTTACCACCACTCCGGCTTCGCTGGCAGCATCGGTTTCGATGTTATCCAGGCCGGCTCCGGCTCGCCCAATCACTTCCAGCTTCGGGGCGGCTGCCATCAATTCGGCGGTCACCTGTGTCTGATTCCGCACGATAATCGCCCGCGTATCGCCGAGCAAACTTTTCAATCGGGGAACATCGTTCCATAAGTCCGGTTCGAAAACAACGTCGAAACGCTCACGCAGTTCATCCATTGCCGAGCCGGTTACATTTTCGCTGACAATTATATCCATAGTTTTCTTTCTCGTTTGAGATGGCGGGGTTCCCCATGCGGGGTAAACCGGAACCGGGAAGGAGATGTCGTCAGGGCTGTTACCAGGCTCTGCTTCGTTTCCATAACGCGGCATGACGAAATGCTTCTGCTGCCTTGACGCCAACCTGTTCGCCGCGGGCTTCGTACTGTCTGACCATGATCTTTTCCAGGGGGGAGAAATCGCTGTTCTCGCCTCTGGCCAGTTGGCTTTTGTGACAGCGTAACATCTCCCGCTTCAATTCTACGAACGACGAAATATCGATATAGAATTCCGGTTGAAAGCCGATCATTTCAATCGTATCCATCCACCAGAGCGCGGGCGGCTTGTCCATGGGGGGCGATGCCGTTTGATGCCCTGGCGATGCACAATACCATGAAGCGGCATCGGTGATCGCAGAGGCGGCCCGATGATCCGAATGATAATCTTCTGTCGAGTGGGCCAGCAGTAGCGTCGGACGGAACTGACGAAAAAACTCCATCAGACATCGCCGAGATTCGACCGTATCGAACAGTTCGCCATCCCGATACCCGGCTTCAAAAAGTTCAGCCCCCAGCAATTGGGCGGCCGCTTTCATTTCACCGCTGCGCACTTCGCCAAGGTTTTCAATGGGCGGGTCGGTCTGTCCTTTATCTCCTTGTGCCATTACAACAATGCCGATGCTTGCCCCGTCCGCTTTGGCTCTTGCCAGTGTGCCCGCACATAACAACTCGGCATCATCAGGATGGGCGACAACTCCCAAAACACGTTCATTTTCAAAATTCAATTTCATGACTTACCATCTACCGCAGCATCGTTTGGAAAGAGTCTGCTACACAATATACCGTGGTTTCTTGGCTGTTTCTTCATCTGTGATAATCGCGTAGTCTTTGTGGTTCCGAATATGCGTCACCGGGTAATCATCACCCGGGTTTCCGAATAGTGCAAGCCGTAACACGGTGTTGGCCCAGTCGAACGGGATACCATTTCGACAATAAAGGCGAATCCGTTTTGCTCCCAGAATCTGACGCATTCCCAGCGTGATCCCTTTGCGAGGGTGTCCTTCCAGATTCCCGCCGATTTCCGCGCGAACGGCGTTAATTGTGCGGGTAAAATCATTCAGATAAACCAGTCGGGGATCGGACTCCCGCACGTTCGGTTCCGGCTCGTTGTAGGCAACGTGACCGTGAATTCCGATCCCACCGTAGGTGGTATCAATTCCG
>JALTOP010000388.1 GCA_027000105.1 Planctomycetaceae bacterium
CTGTCCGACCTGCTGTAGCGTTACGGATATTTCTGTCGATTTACTTTTTTTATTGTCTATCGTTTTGTGTTGCCGGTTGTGAGGGGATATCAGCTTCGAGAGATAGACTCAACGATTCGATTTTCCAACGCGGGGCGGCAAAATTGCGTTGAAAACCCGCCTCCTGTTTTTCCCCGGCTGAAAGGTGCAGCAGCAATTGTCCCCGTTCATTCACCAGCAAAACCGCCGGGGCTTCTATTGTCTGCTTCAATCTGCCAACCGGTGCTTCCCATGTTTTCAATTCCACTTTGGACTGCCCGTTCCAGCCCGATAATTCAAGACGTCCTACCGGGCCGGAGACATCAATCTGAACCAGAGCACGGACAGGACGCAACGGAATTACCGCATCGGGAAGTTGAAAGGCAAACCATCCGGCCGATTTCCCGCTCTTTTCAATCCAGGTATGTTCAGAGTTGCTGTAAAGTCCGCCATACATTTCCCCATTAGGGCCAATCGTTTCATGAAACCCGATAAACGGGGCGGGAATTTTCACACGACTGCCAGCTGAAGGACGCCGAAATCTCATCGGCACGGCAACCAATGCCTGTCCATCATGCTGATAATGCTCACCGAATTCCATTCCCAAATCCCAGGGGCGAGTCCAAAATAAAAAGTGGGGATCGTTTCTGTTCCATGGGGTTGTCGCCAGGTTTGAAAGTTGCACCATGAGATCGCTGCGGCGACGTTGTGCGTCACTCAGCAGACTGGCCGATAGATACTGTCCGCTATCCAGAATATCTTCTGTCGTCGCCGTGAATTGCCCGTTCTCCGAAATCTTCACTCCGATTCGTCCCTGACGAGTCGCCAAAATGGCATCCTCCGCTTTCATGTTCCCTGGCAGCTGGAGCAAACCGGTAACTCCCCGCTCATCAAAAGTGGCCACTGCATCGGTTCTGGAGTATCGCCCGGACTGATAGAATTCACCTGTTTGAATTCCGGGAGAATGACGAAGCCCCTCCCATTTCCAGCTTGTCGTGCTGTTGTAATTGAGAGAGTGAATTCCCGTCGGATAACCAGACCAATCAGGGAGAAACCAGCCTCCCGCATGGCCAGACAGATGAGCCACTGAAGAATCGGTCGAATACAATCCCGCAACGCCCCGAGCCTGATAATCGTCTGTTCCGGGAATGGGAGTGACGATTTCAGAACTCACCGCCGTCGATGGAATCGTATGATCGGTTGGACGTAACGCGACCAACGTGGCTGCCGCTGCCGTTGCCAGTAATGGCCCCAACGGGAGAAACAGCAACTGACGCCCCCGATGCCACAGGAGAACGGCCAGAGCAAAAGTCAGAAAACTGTATCCCAGCAGAATACCGATCACGGTCTGGCGACGGGGAATCTGATAGCCAATGTATTGATTGATCGTCGATGCCAGAATCGAAGGCAGTTTGTCCACCCGCGTCTGGTTTCCGAAAGAGTTGCTGAAAAGATCAGCGGATATTTTTTCATATTGCAACTGCACAACCTGATCGGTTTCCCATCCATGTCCGGCACGGGATCCGGGATCATTCACTGTTCGAGGACGCACCCACGCATGGGGGCCTAATGTCGTCACCAATACTCTTCCCTGACCATAGTCGATCCAGAAAGCCGCCGGCCATCCGTCAACGGTAAAATCGACAGCCACCTGATCAATCAGAATCCGCTTCATCGGAACAGGTTCGTCGTATTCCCTGCGTTCGCTGGAAACTCCCTTGGCGTCCACAAATTGCAAACTCGATAACTCGACAGTTTCAACCTCCACCCCCTGATAGGTGTCTCCCAGCAGAACTTCCAGCAGCCGCGAATCGACCTTGTCCAGCATCACCCACAAATGGCCTCCGCCATGCAGCCAGCGACGTACCGCATCGAGTCCTTCGGGATCGCTCAACAGTTGGTCATCCGCAATCACCAACTGCTTCAGGCCTTGCAAACCCGTTTCTCCGAAAGAGCCAAATCCCCGACTCAGAGGACGCCAGTTCTGTTGCAATCGATTATGATAACGGCCGGTCAACATGAAATCCCGCGGGTCTATTTCGCCGTTTTGTGACGGCTCAAAATCCGGATCGCGTCTCGGGGAAGGAGTGTAGATAATTCCTGTCGCATCCTCCCGTGTTTCTATCTGTAACGCACGATCAAGCTGCATCGAACCGGTTTTGTCCGGTATCAGCCCGGAAGAATCGCCGAGGGATCGAACCAGGACGTGGTAGGGATAACTTCGGGAAACAATGTGCCTGGGATCCGGCAATCGTACCGGTATCCATGTTTGTATTCGAGTAGAAGGCGGAACGACGATCCGTCTTCCATATTGCAACGTCGAATCGGCATCAAAATAGATCCCAACGTGCAGATCGACTTCCCGCTCATATCGATTCTCCACCGTCAGTCGCATCAGGTTCCAACGGTTTCCCACCACGGGAAATTCGGCGTTCATTCCTTTAACAAAATCGCCCGCATACATGACCGTTCCGTCAGCAGAAGCGGCTTCACTCCGATCTGCAATTCCTGCACCTCCTGCAAAGCAGACCAACACGGCGATAACGGTTCGCCACCCAATTGTGGAGATGAATTTCTGCAATCTGGTTTCCTCTGGTTTGCGGGAGCCGCAAAACCGACCCACGGATATCTGACAACGCTTCGCACCACTGGCACAAACAGTACTGGTATCAACACCATTGTCACTGGCACCACTGGCATCAAGACGAGCCTATGAGTCTAACGGGAAAAGAACAGAAATTAAACAGAGAGGAACGTTCCCTATCAGCAAAGCCTGCCATGATGCAGAGACAGGAATCAAAGCCAGGATGCAAATGACAGACGTTATTGAATCAAACAGTTCCCGCGGTTCATCCTGCAGCACTCGGCAAAAGCAAACGCGTCGCAACAGAAGAAAACAGTTCCCGACAAAAGAAAATGACCGGCAAGCCACCCTGAAAGCGGTCGATCATCAATACGCCTTGCGTTGGCGGGAGGAGGGAATCCCCATCGCTTCACGATATTTGGTGATTGTCCGTCGAGCCAGCTTGTACCCATGCTTGTCCATCTCATCGACAAGTGCTTTATCACTCAGCGGATTCTTCTTGTCTTCGTTATCGATGACTTCCTGCAATTTCAAACGAATTTTCTGCCAGGAAACTTCGTCGCCATCCGCTGTTGTCGTTCCTCCTCCGAAGAATTGACGCAGAGCAAAAAGACCGCGAGGAGTTTCCATCCACTTTCCATCGACCGCTCGGGAAACAGTTGTCACATGCACGCCGACGTCATCCGCCACCTGCTGCATTTTCAACGGAACAATCGCTTCCGGCCCTT
>JALTOP010000389.1:0-4051 GCA_027000105.1 Planctomycetaceae bacterium
TTTTCTATCGAGTTCATCATGCATGTTGTGTCTCTACTTCAGCTCGGAGTTTTGGCACAGAGATTCAACACAGAAGCGTAGCCCGGAGACATCGCGTTCTTTCCGTGTTTATCCATGTTTATCCATCATGAATAATCCGATGACCGTCAATAGAACGCCAACCAGTAACCAGGGTGTGATCGGCTCCATGAAAAAAACGACGCCCATGAGAGTCGCCATGGCAATTTGCGAGGTATTGACCATGTTGACCTCCGTAACGGTCAGATAACGATAGGAAACCCCGATGGCATAAAAAGCGGCTGCATTGAAAATGCCGGCCAAAAGCATGATGCCGTATTCTTCGGGAGTAGTCGCAAGAATTCTTTCCAGTGGAAGTTTACAGAATGAAAAGGTTCCCATGGCAACCACACCCGTGGTACTGATCAACACCAACGTAGCAGAAACGGGCAGATTCCTTACATTCTTACGGATAACAACACCGCACACGCCGTATCCGATTCCGGAAATGGAAGCGATAACAATTCCCAGGATGAACTGGAATGTCGTCGCTTTTTTCAGAATTGCCTGTGAGGCTTCTCCCGCCCCAAAGCTGAGGATCACAACGGCAATCATCAGAATTGTCAGTGCGAACAGGCTACGCAGCGTGATCGGCTCTCCCAGAACAAACCGACTGCAAACTGCGCCCGAGACAAGCAATAACGCGAAGGTGATCGGCACCGTGATAGCCAAACCGATATAGCCCAGCGCGTACTGGAACATCAAATTGCCGGTAAACTGCATTATCAGTCCGGTCACTATCAAGGGAATGATCAAATTTCGCGGAGGAAAAGCCGTCCGACCGAGCCGATAATTGTTGAGCACCAGCGTCCACGTCATAAGCGAAGCCGGTACTGCCTTTTGAGCCGTCACCCAGATCGCCCAATCGAAATCCGCCGGTTTGGCCATCTGTCGAAGTGCCATATTCGCCAGCGTGTAGCCCACAGCCGCCGCAAACCCCGTCAACAGACCAATCATTCTCTGCTTCGAGGCAGAATGAACCTGTAGCGGATTCTTTTCCTGAATTGAGGAAGGCGGATTCTTTTTTATGGCCGAATTCATCGGGAATGTTTTTCTTTCAGTCTGCTCCATTGTCGAGGCTGCAAGCAACGAATTATGACGGCTTCGCCCCAGATGTCCATTCCATCAATTGCATCTCCCGGGACCAAAAGCAAAAACAAACAGATTTCCCGTCCTTCCCGCATTCAGGTTTGTTGACAACCGGCAAATCAAATTCAGACAATGAACGAGCTTCCCTTTATCACTCGGGCAACTCTGCGAAAATTCTCTTTCGGGCTCCAGGATTGACAAAATGATTTGCATTTCTGTAACACCGACCTCACGCACATTGGCCAAAGTTGATCTGCTCAATGCGTCCCGGCAGGGGGATATCATCGAGCTTTGTATCGATCACCTGGCGAAAACGCCTGACTTCAAGGATCTGATCGGCGATTTGGACAAACCGGTCATTATTTCCTGTCGACGCAAACAGGATGGTGGACACTGGAACGGCAGCGAAGAAGATCGCCTTTCCCTGATTCGCCAGGCTATCGTCGCCGGCCCGGATTATATCGAACTTGATCTGGACATCGCTCCACAAGTGCCCCGCTTCGGTGACACCAAACGGGTCATCGCTTTCACTCGCCTCGATCGTCCTGAGCACGATGTTGATTCCGTTTTCGAGGAAGCCATCAAGCATCAGGCGGATGTTATCAAATTCCGTTGGCCAACGCTGACACTCAGCCAATCCTGGCCCCTTCTTGCGGCGGTGAGTCAAAGTCGATCCATTCCCATTGTTGGTCAGGGAATGAGTCGCGGCGAACTGACTTTCTCGGTTCTGGGAAAGAAGTACAACTCTCCCTGGATCTACGCCGCACTTGAAAAAGGGATGGAAGATTTTCCCGGACAGGCAACCATTCACGAACTGAAAGACGTCTACCACATCGATGACATCAACAAGAAAACATCTTTCATCGCCGTTGCAGGTTTGGGAACTGCAGAAACGGAAACACTGAAAGCGATGAACGAAGGCTTTCGCAAACTTGGTATCAACCGGCGCTGTCTGCCCATGCACATTGAAAAACTGGATCGCCTGACCAATATGTTCGACATTCTCAAAATCAGGGTGCTTCTTGCCAATGCCCAACTCGCTTCCCGGTTGCTGCCGTTGGCGGATCACGCCGGACAACGGGATCGGGACACAGGCTATTTCGATCTGTTTCTCAAACGGGCCGACGGTTGGCACGGATACAACACATTGAGGCGCGTTCTCGATAAAAGGCTGGAGAGTTTTATTCAAGTGGAATCTGAAGACGGCTCTTCACGAAAACGATCTGCAGCGATTGTCATTGGTACCGGCAGCACGGCGAAAACAGCTATCGAACTGCTGCAGAAAGAAGGGATTATTGTGACCGTGACCGGCCCGGATGAAAAACAGGCCCAGCAGATGGCTGAACTGATGCAAACACGTGTTGTACCAATGCAGTCGATGTACGATATGCACAGCGATCTGGTGGTGCTTACCGACCCCGACATCAAAGCCGGGCCGGGCCGCCAACAGGTCAACCCCTCCTATTTCCGTCCCGGCACCGCGATTATCGACTTGTGCAATATCCCGCTGGAACATGAACTGACCGCGGAAGCTCGGGAACGGGGGTGTGATGTTCTTGCTCCCCGGAAAATCTGGGAAGCGCAGATCAAAGCCCAGTTCAAAACATTTACCGGTGAATCTCTCCCGGAATAGACGATAAAGAACTGCCCTGACCGGACAGTTTGACGACACCTGGCATCGCCATATCGAATCGAATGCCACGTCGAATGCAGTGCATGCATGCTCCGTCTCTATTGCTCCACGACGAAAACAGTCGTTGAACGGGCACCGTGAGCACCGATGACGAGCGATTGCTCAATATCAGCCGTTTTGGATGGGCCGGAGACAAAGATGCCAAACTGCCGCCCTTTCAGGTTCAGCTTCTGATATCCCTGGTGAAGATTGTGGACAATCTGGCTGCGAGGGACGGTCAATATGACGTGCTGGGCAATAAACAGCATCACCCGATGAGGCATGAGGCTTCCATCGATCCAGACGGCTCCATTTTCCGCCACTCCAAAACTTCCCGGCAGGATCACCAGATCAAGATCATCCAACCGATGCGGATCATCAATGGCAGAGACATCGAACGTTGAAAGCGGTAGTTGGTCAACCAGTGAACTGATTTTTTCAGCCTGGGTAAAACATTCCGTCTGTTTCAGTATGTTCTCGGCCTCAGTGAAACTATCCACCTGATGGGCAGACCCGCCGACCGCCCGTACCATCTCGCAAAAATGATCGACGGGATCATCAAACTGCTGCCAGGTCTGCTCCAATGAGGGAAGTTCGGCAGGTTCCGGCATATTCTCTCGAATTGCCTGAAAAATTTCTTCTTTGCTTTGCGCCATTTTCTCTGCTTTTCTTTGTTTTTCTTTGTCTTACTTTTCTCTGTTTGGCTCTCTAAACGATTTGCTGCAACTGGCGATGCAATACGATCGAGCTTCGACTGATCTTTCGCTCGGACTACATTTACCTTACACACAGCCTGCACGATTGCAACAACAACAGAGCAGGTCGATTGTGGGCAAGATATCCGGAGGCCACACAGAAGCCCAAGACCGTTCAAAAGAGCGGATTGTTCGATTTTCGCACGGGCGTTGCTTGACCGGGTTGCTCTCCCGAAGTGATATCGGAAAGATCCAGCTTTTCCACATCTGCCCCGATTGGCCGACCATCTGTTCCCCAGGATGCCGCTTTGCTTTTTTCAAAAAGAATGAACGTCGATGGTTTAAGATCCCTGGTAACGATCTGTCGATTGAACAGGATTGCACCATCCGCCCCGAATAATGGAGATTGCACATGTCCCGGCCCCCAGAATTCAGGCCAGATTTTTTCCGCGGATTGCCCCATGAAGTTTTTGGTGACTTTCGGAGAAAATCCGTTTCTGTTTCCCCACCACCACAATCGCCTGGGAAGTTCCTCCAG
>JALTOP010000389.1:4061-12338 GCA_027000105.1 Planctomycetaceae bacterium
GGCGTATCCTTGGCAGAAATTGTCACCGGGGCAACAAATACGGTTTCGCTGACATATCCGTTGACGCGCGGCTTTTGGGTCGGCGGAGTTGGTGGGATATCGAAATGGAAAAAACCGTTGAGCGAAGAAAGTGTGCAATTCGAAACCGAAAAAACAGCTCCCGGCTGTTCTTTCAACCCTGTTTGATATTTGATATTGAAAAGATGATTCTGGGAGACAAGCAGACTGTTCTGTACCTGTAAAGGGTTGGCGGCCAGATCGATATCGATAAGATCACCGCCGTATTGCAAATAGGACTGCTCAACGGAAAGCCCGTTCCCTTTCCTGTTCGTCAGTTCCGGTTGAGAAATTCGTACCAGAGATGAGAGCCGTTCGTGTTTGGCAAACGGGGCCGTCACGTAGCATTTGGCGAGCCGCACGGTAGAGTTTTCGGCTCGAATCCAATGGCTGGGCATCGGAAGATTCCCGCCCGGCGGATGCAGGCGAAAAACGCCCCCTTCCAACTCCAATGTTCCATTTCGAACTGTAATCCAGGGCAGACTTTTCCCTGAACGATCGCTCTTGCGGGGGATCGGTTGCAGCGTAAGCGGGAACTTACCTCTGGACGATTTGAATACGATTTTCAGCTGCTGATTGGTCAGCACGATAGGCGAGCACTTACGCAAACCGAAACCGGTCGCCTCGATGATCGTCGGCTTGGATAAATCCTGCGATGCCAGAAACTGGCCGAGATCGACTTTGTTCAAATCAGCCTGTATTTTTTTCGTCTGTGCGGTAAACGGAGATTCCGAAAAAGAAAGACGGGGTGGAGACTGAAACGCCAGTCCCGCTCGCCACGTCCCGTATGCCAACTCGGGCACGCTGATCGACCCCAGTTTTGCAACGACAGTCGGGTTCAACTGGGCCAGACCGGTTATCTGATTCTTCTTCAGGTCGGCGGGGGTGATGATGTCCAGGCGTGAGAAGATTTCCGGCGCAACACCTGTTTTCTTCCAGACTCCGGTCAATCCTTTTTCCCCGAGATGCCGTGTCCATTGCTCATCCGTTTCGGCCTTGAAATCGTCTTTGCGAACATTACTGACGGACGCCTGTAATCGCAAAGGCCATCCGGAAAATGTTGTTTGTTCGTTGATCCATTTCAGGTGGGAAAGTCTACCGGCCTTCGTTTTGTCGGAAAAATCAGCAGGCCAGTTATGCACCGACAGGAATGGCCGGTCTCCAACCGTTCGGCTGGCTGCAAATCCGGAACGGTTCAAATGGATAAAGGTTTCCGGCGCGTTATATTTGTCTCCGTTTTCAAACTCAAAGATTGTCCCGTCTCCGAGGATGAGGGAATCGGTGACGAACAATTCACGCCTGGCATCGGAGTCAATCGGACGCTTCGGGTAACTCATCGAAAAAACGGGCTGCTCTCCCACCGCGATCAACGACTCCTGAACGGTCAGTTGAACTTTGCGCCCGGAGCAGGAAAACGGTTTCCAGTCTGCTCCACGAATCAGGCAATGCTTCCAGTTGGCCTTCCCGATAGTTGCGGAATCCCATCTGGCTTTGTGGAGGAGAACCGCGTGGCTGCGATTTTCCTCGAAAGTAAACGAGCAATCGCGAACATCGATGTCGGCGTTGACCGTTCGAATCAGTGTCAATTCATTCTCGCCGGGCAAATCGTAACCGAGCAGACCGAAATGCAGTCCCTCCAACTTCAGCGATCCCTTCTGTACTCTCAGTAAACCGTCCGCTAACGCTCCTGCGGTATTGACGAGAATCAGTCCGGAAGCCCCCTCCCCCGCCCGCAGTGTCAGTTTTTTATCAACGATATCGACAGGTTCCTCCCAGAGGGTCAGTTGCGCCGATTGCAGTTCGATTATCGGATTCGGGCCAGTCGCCTTTTCCACTGCCTCTCTGAGAGAATGGGCAGATGTCGCATTCGTTTTTTTATCCGGGGAAACCAGTGAGATAATCTGCGGACCCTGGGAGACAGAACCGGTCTTCCCCTCCGTTTTCACTCCCGTTGGAGCTTGAATCGCGGAGGGATCGGATGCGACAGGGTTCGACCGATTCGTTTTCGGTTCAGAATTTCTCTGTTGACCGGATGAGTGCTGTGCGTTTCCATGTTCTTGCTGCTTCGCCTGTTCGACTTCTTTCTCTCTGGCCTTTTGTCTTTCTTCAGCCAGGGAGACCAGGTCGACATTTCCCGATCCGTTGTTGTCGATGGCTCCCCCGAAACCGGAAATAACGGAGTACAGCAGGCCGACAAAGGCAAAAGCAAGTACGGCAACTCCGGCGACGATGAAAGGTGTCGAATTGAATCGGCTTCCCTGCCCGTCTTCAACATCGGACAGTTTTCTGCGCTCTCTGGGAGGCAACGAACCTGCAACGGGCCCCTCCCTGTGCGACTTCGTTGCTGTCGAGCTTGTTTTTTTGTTGCGTTTTCCTTTCGAGCTACTGCCAGACTGTTCGGAAGAGGTGCCCGATTTTTCCCTCTTGCTTCTTTGCGGGAGAGTCGCAGGACGATGGGCGTCCTCGAATTCGTCCTCTTCGATTGCATCGGGAGATGCCAAAGCCGCCAGGTCTGTCGCGCTGACCTCACTGCGGCTGTTCTTCTTGACGGCTTCCAGATCATCGAGCAACTCCTGAGCCGATTGGTAACGGTCGATCGGTTTTTTCGCCATCAACCTGGTGATGACTCCCACGATCGATTCGGGAACTGCCTCGTTAATCGCACGGGGATCGGGTATCGGTGCCGTTGCGTGTGCGTGCAATTTGTTGGTGATGTTCCCTTCCGGGTAAGGGGGAGAACCGGTCAACATATGATACCAGGTGCATCCGAGTGAATAGAGATCACTTCGAATATCAGCCGCTTTACTGCTGCGTCCCTGCTCTGGCGACATGTAATCGACGGTGCCAACGGTTGTTCCGTCCCGTGTGATCGAGGTTTCTTCATCATCCAATGCGCGTGCCAACCCCAAATCGGTCAGCTTGACGATCCCTTTTTGAGTAATCAACAGATTGGCCGGCTTGATATCCCGATGAACGATTCCCGCCTCGGAAGCATGTTTCAACGCGAGAGTCACCTGCTTGATAATTTCCGTTGCCCGCCGAACCGGCAGACGATTCCGTTTTCTGATCAGGCGTTGTACGTCGGTTCCTTCGACGTACTCCAGCGCGATATACATATAGCCGTCCAATTCGCCGGAATCATAAATCTGGACGATATTCTCATGCTTCAATTGGGCAACGGCTTGAGCTTCCGCCTGGAAGCGTTTGACAAGTGTCGCGTTCTCCGCTTTGTCTGGAGGCAGGATTTTCAACGCTACCAGGCGATTCAATTTTGGATCAAGGGCCAGATAGACCGCCCCCATTCCCCCTGCACCGAGTTTCTTCTTGATCTCGTAGCGTCCCAGCCTCCCCGTTTTAAGGAGATCCGGTTCGCGAGACGTCTCTTCTGAGCCTGACCGCGACTGTTTGTCCTTTTTATTGGTAGCCATGGAATATCCAACAGCTTTGCAGAAACTGCACGAAAATGAACAGGATGAAGAAATGAGGCTTGCAGGAAATCAACCGAAACGGAACCGTCTCCAGACCACGCCCTGCTCAAAGCCCTGAAATGACAAGAAAACCGACTCCATGGTGACAATAAATCCCCGGCACAGCTGGTCTGTCCCGACCGCCGTAACCAAAATGGGATTTTCAAAAGTTTTCGCACCGCCTATAAACTTTAACCGTTATTAGTACAGATTTGCAATCTGATTAAGTTGAAACTGCAATCAATCCGGACGAATTTATTTCAACCGGCCGCGATCCCTTTCAGACCTCGGCATCAGGAATATTGTCGGTACAGCATCCGGAATGTTGTCGCAGATCCCGCACAGAGCCGAAAAGATCTCCCGTATACGGGCACAACCTGTTTCGTGCCCGGTATCCACTACGTATCTGGTATCCGCTGTGTGCCCAGATAGATTCACCAGACCTGATCCGCCTAATAAGCATAATCCCGAAGGTCGCGGATTCCTCTATTCATATTTGGGAACGCTCGGTTCGGGAATTTCTTCGAGCAGGCGACGAACCAGATCGTCTGTTGAGTAACCTTCCGCCTGAGCCTGGAAGTTGGCAGAAATCCGATGCCTCAGCACAGGAACAGCGATCTTTCTGATATCAGCCGGGCTAATTGCTGGCCGTCCGTCCATCGCCGCTATCGCCTTGGCTCCGGTGATCAAGTATTGCCCCGCTCGCGGGCCGGCCCCCCAATCGATCAATTCCTGCACAAATTGCGGTGCGGAACCGTCTCCCGGCCGTGTGGCCCGAACAACACGAGTGACGTAACTGATCATCAGTGGGCTGGCTTCGATGGTGTTGATCTGTTTTTGCAGATAGAGAATCGACTTGGCAGAGAGGATTTTCCGCACCTCGGCTGTTTTGCCGGAAGTGGTGGCTTCGAGAATCTTTTCTTCTTCTTCAATCGATGGGTAATCGACCTTGATATTGAACATGAAGCGATCCAGTTGAGCCTCGGGCAGGGGATACGTTCCTTCCTGCTCAATCGGGTTTTGTGTCGCGATGACAAAGAAAGGGTCGGGCAAATCGTATGTCTTCTGGCCGACGGTTACTTCATGTTCCTGCATCGATTGCAGTAACGCTGCCTGGGTTTTGGGAGGTGTTCGGTTGATTTCATCTGCCAGGAGAATATTCGTAAAGACAGGCCCGTGCACAAACCGGAACTCCCGTCGGCCTGTATCCGATTCTTCCAATACGCTGGTTCCGGTGATATCGGAGGGCATCAGATCGGGCGTGAACTGGATGCGTTTGAACTGCACGTCCAGAATTTTTGCAATCGTACTGACAATCAGGGTTTTCGCCAGACCGGGAACCCCCATCAACAAACAATGACCACCCGTAAAAATAGCCGCCAGGATCTGCTCAATCACTTCGTCCTGCCCGACAATGACCTTGTGCAACTCTCCCACCATCAATTCACGATGCTTTTCGAATTTTTCCAGAAACTCATCGAAATCACGTTTGTCAGCCATGTTAGAGTTCATTCCCGCAAAAAAGATTGCTCGACAGGCCGGAAGGAGAGACCCTCCGAAAAAATGGTGCCCGAAAATGATGCCCGATTCCAGAACCGGAATCTTCCTCCGTCCGAATCTGTTTCCGTTCTGCCGTTTCTGTTACACCGCTTCCGCTATGCCGTTTCTGTTGTGCTATCCCTGTTGTGCCGTTTCTATTCAACCGATGCTGTGACGCCACCGTGTCATCACTCAACAGACGAAAATACCGGGCTGTGTGAAGAATCCGTCTGGATAGCATTTCTAGCGGGAATTCATTAAATAGTAAAGCGGAACGGACAAGGCGCTCTAACTTCCTGTCATTCCCACCATCATTTTCAATGGAACTGAAATGAGCAAAATCGTCGAACGGTTTATCCGCTACGCCAAAATTGATACCCAATCGGACGAAACATCGAGTACGTCTCCGAGTACCGCAAAACAACTGGAACTTTCCCGTCTGCTGGCCCGGGAGTGCGAAGAACTTGGCCTTCAGGATGTTTCACTGAACCAGTACGGCATTGTCATGGCGACGCTGCCGGCTACTGTTTCGCATCAGGCTCCCACCATCGCCTGGTTGGCACATGTCGACACTTCACCCGAGTATTCCAGCTCGCCGGTCAATCCGGTTGTTCACGAAAATTACGCTGGCGGGGACATCATCCTCCCAGCCGATTTCACCAAAATCATTTCCGTTGAACAGAACCCCGCCTTAACCGACCTGATTGGCGAAACAATCATCACAACGGATGGCACCACCCTGCTGGGGGCAGATGATAAATCGGGCATTACCGCGATTATGACGGCGGTAGAACATTTGGTGAATCACCCCGAAATTGAACATGGCCCCATTCGCATCTGCTTCACTGTCGACGAAGAAATCGGGCGAGGTATCGAAAACCTCGATCTAGACGCCTTGAATGCTTGCTGTGGCTACACACTCGACAGTGAAGGCTGGGGTCGGATCGACAGCGAAACATTCTCAGCCGACCTGGCGATCGTAACCGTGCAGGGGACGAACACCCATCCCTCGGAAGCCAAGGGGAAAATGGTCAATGCCATTCGTGTTCTTGCTTCGTTTCTGGATCGTCTGCCCAGGGAAACTCTCTCTCCCGAAACGACATCAGGCAGAGAAGGGTTCCTGCACCCCTATCATATTGAAGGAGGCGTCTCGGAAGCTTCTGCCCGTATTATCCTGCGTGACTTCGAGGAACCGCTGCTGCAGGCACAGGCAGATTTGCTCGAACAGAACGCCGGGACGCTTCGTGCGGAATATCCCAACGTGGAAATCCAGATCACGATTCACAAACAGTATCGCAACATGCGGGACGGCCTGAAAAAAGAACCCCGCGCCCTTTCCAAAGCGATCGAGGCAACCGAGGCGGCTGGCATGGTGCCCAAACTCGATATCATTCGTGGCGGTACAGATGGTTCCCTGCTGACAGAAGCCGGGCTCCCCACGCCCAACCTTTCCAGCGGTCAACACAATCCACACAGTCCACTGGAGTGGACAAGCGAAAAAGAGATGCAGGCAGCTGCCAACGTGCTGGTTGAACTTGCCCGTTTATGGGGACAGGAGACCGCATGAGTGCCTCCCCCGCTCCATCGCAGCATACCGCTCTCGTGCGGCTGATCGATGCAACGGTTCAATTCCCGGGACAGGGGATGCCCACACTACAGAAAATCAATCTCGAAGTGAAACCGGGCGAAAACATTGCGGTTGTCGGCCCGTCCGGTTGCGGAAAATCGACATTACTGCGCGTCCTTGCCGGTCTGCTTCAGCCGAGCGATGGAAAACGGATCGCGATCGACGAAAAAACCTGCACATCTTCAGGGCAAAAAGAACTCGCCATGGTTTTTCAGGATGCCCGACTGCTTCCCTGGAGAACGGTTTGGGGCAACATGCAGCTGCCGTATGAGTTGACAGGAGAAGCCGTCGACAAAAAACGGCTGGAGGAACTGCTCGAATTGACCGGCCTGCATAAAAAAGATTTCCACAAATACCCGCGCATGTTGTCCGGCGGGATGAAAATGCGTGTCGCCGTCGCCCGTTCACTGGTTCTGAATCCCAATCTGCTCCTGCTGGACGAACCATTTGCCGCCGTCGACGACCTGTTGCGCGAACAGCTCAATCTGGAATTATTGAAATTGCAGAAACAGTTCGGCTTTTCAACCGTTCTGGTTACGCACCATATTGGCGAAGCCCTTTTCCTGAGCCATCGCCTGTTTATCATGTCGGCCAATCCGGGACAAATCACCGAAGAAGTCCCGATTCCCTGGCCGGAAAACCGAACCGGCGATTTGCGGGTCTCTCCGGAATTTGCCCAACTGTGCGGCAAGGTGAAGCATCTGCTGCGTCAGCTATAATCCATAATAGCGCGACCTTTGTTCCGGTGAGTCTCAACTATCGAACGGTGATCAGAAAGAACGGACAGAACGGATGAAAAAACTGATCATGCATGGCTTGCGGGTGGGAATACCGCCCGGTCTTTGTCTGTTTGTCGGGATTCTGTGCTGGGATTTACTGATACGGCTGGGCAATATCGACCGCTATCTGCTGCCGACACCCCGGGCCGTGTTCGACGTGCTTGTGGGACGCTCCGGCGATTTGCTGGCAGCCGCCCGGGTCACACTTCATTCTGCAGTCGTTGGTTTTTCCTTGAGTCTGTTGGGTGGGTTGACAGTCGCCACGCTGTTTTCGGAATTTCGTTGGCTACGCAGAGGATGTTACCCTTACGCGATTTTTCTGCACACCGTTCCCATTGTCGCGATCTCGCCGCTCATCATCACCTGGTTCGGATACGGCGGTAAAAGCGTTGTTGTCATCACATTTATCGTCAGCCTGTTTCCGATCATCACTTCCGCGACAAACGGCATGCTGGAAGCGGATTCCGAACTGAAGGAACTCTTCAAGCTTTATGGAGCCTCCCGCTGGGCTGTTCTGTGGAAATTGAAGTTTCCCTCTGCCGTTCCGCAAATCATTTCCGGAGCACAAACAGCCTCCGGACTGGCGATTGTCGGAGCGATTATCGGCGAATTCTTCGCTGGACACGAAGCGGGCCGCTACGGGCTCGGTTACTATATCTTTTCCGCACAGGGACAGTTCCGAACCGATATCCTGCTCGCTTCGGTCATCCTCTCCACACTGCTCGGTGTTGGTCTTTTCGCTGTCATCGCCCTGTTCGCCAAAACCGTCCTGTACCGCTGGATCAATCATTGAGTCCAATGCAGAAAA
>JALTOP010000390.1 GCA_027000105.1 Planctomycetaceae bacterium
GAATGATCCTGATCCTGCTTGTGGTACTTTCCGCGGTGGCGACATTTTTTGTCTGGGTCGTTCCGACGCCGGTTGTTCAATCCTGGATGATGCAGCGGGCCAGTGCCGATCGTTATGCACAATATGCGGCTTTTGAACAGGCGGTTGCGCTCTGGTTTTGCCTGCGAATCCTTGTTCCTGTGATCATGCTGCTCTCGGTGGCTGGGGTTTATTTCAGTGGGTGTGTAGAAACATTCCTGTTTCAGTGCGGCAAGACCGCTTATGAACAGACAGCCGTAGAATACAAAGGGAAAAGCGAACTGAAGCGAACCGTTCTGTTCCGTCTTTTTCTGTTGAGTTGGTTTGGCCTGGGTCTGTTCCATTTTGCAGACGGTCTGTGGCAGCGAATTGAGGATTGGCCGTGGTACCATTTCAGTGCTGGGCCGGAAATCATGCCGAACATCAGCGATGCGAATCGGGATGTGATCCGCTACCTGCAGGAGATGACCGAAGAAGATTCCCGGATTCTTGTGCTGAGCGATCAAAAGCTGTTTTTTCTTTCGTATTATCTGCTTCCCCGCCGATTATTCCACGTGATTCATCCGGAAAGTGAATTCGTCATCCCCAAGGCGAATCAGGAACGTCAACTGGCTGCCTATCGGTTTGAAGACCTCGACGGTAAAACGGTTGCGGAGATATCGCCGGATTACATTCTTGAATACTTTGAAGGGAAACGTTACCTGAAAAAGGATGAATTTCAATCGGATCCTTTCTGGATACAGTTTCAGCGGCGACGTTACGGCCCGACTTACGAACCGACGTACAATGTTCGACTACGCAGGTATGCTTCCGGGCATCACTCCCCAAAATGAATTTGATAGTTTCATGTGCTTTCAGTGGCAAAATTCCATCAGGCAAAACCGCATGCATCTGCCTCACAAAACGGGTGACTTTCAACAATCTGGGGCAAAAAGAACCCTGGGGGGAAATTGATGTTCAATCTGTTTCTGATTGTGGCAGGTGTCCTCGGAATCTGGGGAGCGGGAGTTTTTCTGGCCCACGTGCTGCTTCGCTCGATATCAACAGAAGGGGGATCAACAGGGAAGGTATCAACAGGGGAAACCAGAGCGGAGGTTTTTGGTCTGGGGCTGGTTCTGGGCTTCGGAATGACGGCCATCTCCTACTTTCTCTGGGGGTTGATCGGGCTGCCGTTCAGTTCGCCCCTGGCCTATTTCTGGACGGTAACGGGATGGCTTGCAGGTAGTCGAACCGTGTACGCGCATTACCGCCCCCTGTTCACGAAAAAGGAAGGAGAAGAATCCGAGACAACCCGAATAAACCAATTCTGTTGGGGAATTCTGTTTCTGCTGGTCGCGACCACCATGCTGGAAACGATTATGACGCCTCAGCGTTTTTGGGATGAACGGGCGATCTTCGGCTTGAAAGCCATCGTCATTTTTCAGGACAGAACGATCCAAAGCGAATCCCTGCACGATCCGTACTTCGTGCAGTATCATCCGAAATACCCGCTCCTGATTCCGCTTAACGAGGCCCACCTCTATTTTCTGTTGGGGGAGGTAAACGATCGCTGGAGCAAAGTGATGCCCCCATTATTGTACTTCGGGATGATTCTGACGTTTTACGGCGTGCTGATCCGCACGGGCGTTCCGTCGTTCCTGGCATCGATTTTCATGCTCATGCTCGCTACCGTACCTGCCATGGTTCCCTGGGAGTACGGATTCATTTCAGCACAAGCCGATGCTCCCGTTGCCTGTTTCCACCTGGTCGCTGTCCTTTATTTGTGGAATTTTTTAACGACATGGGACAAGGCACATCGGGAAGGAGCACTTTCGACGGCTCGCACGGGAACGATTCTCGTCATCGCCGGGCTTGCGACCGGACTTGCTGCGTTTACCAAAGATGAGGGAATCGCCCTGTTTCTTGTCGATCTGATCGCCCTGTTGATTGTGACAGGGCTATCATTCCGGGATCGACTGCTCTCCACGGGAACAGCCATTTTCCGGTTTGTCTTTGTGACGGCGATGATTCTGCTCCCCTGGTTTTATTATCGAACAACACTTCCCTCAACAATGGAAATGACCTATTTCAGCAGGCTGCGGCTTTCGACTTTGGCACAGAGCGGCACATCGCTACAGTGGGCGGTTCGGCATCTGGTGCAGCGGATGTTTCTCGAAGCATCGCAGTGGGGGCTGCAATGGTGGGGAGTCGTTATTTCCTTTCTCGCCTTTCCATTTCGAGCCTTCAAACCGCAACAACTGTTTCTGTTGCTTGATATCCTGGGAGCAATTTCCGCATTGATTCTTGCAGGGCTGATCGCTCCCACTCCGATCGAAGAACATATCGGCGGCTCCAGTCACCGCTTTCTGATTCAGATTTCCGGAACCGCGCTACTGTTTATTGCCGGGCAATGGACATGGCAACTCGACGGAAAGTCAACAGATGCCCGATCCATTCAGGAAAGAGCGGAGTGAAAAGGAAAACTCGCCGAAACGGAAGTTATGGCCGATCAGTTCCGGTCGTCACTTTCCCGGTCGTTACTTTTCCGGTCGTTACTTTTCCGGTCGTTACTTTTCCGGTCATCAAACAGTTCGGCAAAGACATCTTCCAGCGGTCGATCGTGAACGGTCAGGTCATCCACCTGATGGTTGGAAAGCAGTGAGCCAAGCACAGCGGAAACCTGATCCCGCTCGACTCCCAACTTGACGGCGGGAAGATCCACCTCAAGAAGTTGACCGTATTTCTGCAGATCGTGAGGAACGTCGTCCTGATGGAAAACGAGAGAGATGACCTTATGCGTGCTGAAGCGGTCGACAATCTCGCTTAAACGGCCATCGTGTCGGATGACGCCATCGTTAATGATGATGACGCGTTTGCAGAGCGATTCAACATCTTTCATGTAGTGGCTCGTCAGCACGACGGTAATTTTCTGCTGTTGCTGATAATGTTTCAGAAAATCCTGAACCCGCTTCTGACTGACGACATCCAGCCCGATCGTCGGTTCATCCAGAAACAGGACGCGGGGATTGTGCAACAGGGAAGCGATCAACTCCATCCGCATCCGTTCTCCGAGGGAGAGTTCGCGTACCGGTTGGCGGATCAGCCTGGCGACATCCAGAAGCGAAACCAGTTCGTCCAGCCGCTGTTCAAACTCGCGATCCGGTATTTTGTAGATCGCCTGATGCAGGCGAAACGATTCCTGAGCCGGGATATCCCACCAAAGCTGGTTTTTCTGGCCCATCACAAGGGAAAAGTTCCTGCGATAGGTGTTCTCCCTTTTCCAGGGGATATGCCCCAGTACGGTTGCCTGCCCCGATGTGGGATAGATCAAACCGGAAAGCAGTTTCAGGGTTGTTGTTTTTCCGGCCCCGTTTGGGCCCAGAAAGCCGACAATTTCCCCTTCTTCGATTTTGAAGCTGACCCGGTTCACGGCATCGACTTCCGTGAATTCACGATGAAACAGATTGCACACCGAAGCAATCAATCCCTCATGTTTGCGATAAACACGGTATTGTTTTGAAAGATCGGAAACTTCTATCACAGCGGGCATTAACGTGAGTGATTCTTTTTGATTGATTCCGGAAAGGTCGTCTCAGAAGGAGAATTCAAAAACAGACGCATCCGCAAAAACAAACGCAGCCCCTGAAAAGAGGCTGCGCTGCATGCGACGGCAAAACAATAATCATCTTCCCTGGACAACTTTCGCCTGTTTGAGAACAGTGGCGTAGTCGCCAGTGATATGCAGAATTTCGTCGTTATAGAAACCTTTGGGGAAAATTTCCTTTTCCTCTTTCTTCTTTTTCCCTTTTTTATCCTGATCTTTCTCTTTTTTCAGTTCGGGGAAGAGTTCTTCCAGTTCGTCCTCTTCAATTTCCCGCTGTTTCCCGAGAACTTTCTCATTCAGGCTGACCGTTTTGCGGTTTTTCCGTTTCACATAGCGTTCGATCTGCTTTTTCACTTTCTTGAAGTCGTCACTGGCGGCAACCCTCTTTTCGCTTTCCCGTTTGAGTCGATTGATGACCGATCTGCTTGTCATGGCAACATTGTAAACCTTGTCGGCTTCAGGAATGCTGTCAAACGGCAACGCATTATCCAGGAACGATTCGCCCAAATCCATATGATCGAGACGGGAGGGCAGAACGATATCCGAACGGACGCCCCGATTCTGGGTGCTGTCGCCATTGACACGGTAGAACTGCTGAATGGTCAATTTCAACGCTCCCAAATCCGCATTGGTGCGGAACAGCCTGATACGGACATCGGGATCGGAAACCGGCATCACATTCTGAACGGTTCCCTTGCCATGCGTTGTTGTATCGCCCACGATGATGCCTCGATGGTAATCCTTGATGACACCAGCAAAAATTTCAGAAGCGGAAGCGGAAAGACGGTTGCAAATCACAACCAACGGTCCGGCGTATGCGACATCCGGGTTTTCGTCGCGATGAGAACGGATTGTCCCATCGAGTTCCTTCACCTGCACAACCGGTCCGGTTTTGATGAACAGGCCGGAAACGCCGATCGCTTCGCTCAACGCACCGCCACCATTGTTTCGCAGGTCGATCACGACAGCGTCGACCCCTCCCTGGGCTTCGAAATCAGCCAGCACCTTGCGGACATCCTTTTCGGTACTTTTGAAGTCAGCCGCCCCGCGTTGGGCTCCCTCGAAATCCCGATAGAAGGAAGGGATTTTGATGACACCGACTTTCATCGGCCGTCCGATCCGCTGCTGGACTCCCGCTTCCAGACCATTGATGATTTCTCCCTTGACTTCCGACTGTTTCAGTTCAATTTTCTGGCGAACCATGGCGTAGGTTTCTACATCGCCACTATCCGCTTTTTTTACTTTCAGCCGGACGGTCGTCCCTCTTTTCCCGCGAATCAGTTGAACGACATTTTTCAGCTTCATTTCGATAATATCGACGAAGTCGCCCGTTTCCTGAGCCACTGCAACAATTTTGTCGCCCGGTTCAAGGCGTCCATCGGTATCGGCTGCACCGCCGGGAACGATTTCCGCAACGACCGTGTAACCGTCGTCATAGCGAAGTTGAGCACCGATTCCATCCAGAGAAAGCCGCATATTGATCTGGAAATCTTCGAGTGTCCTGGGAGACATGTAACTGGAGTGCGGATCGAAGCAGCGGGCCAGAGCCGTCAGATACATTTCCGTAATTTCATGCTCATCGGTCAAACGCAGGTTGCTGGAGATCGTCCGATATCGCCGGTGCAATTTCTCGCGGGCTTCATCCAGGTTCTCTCCATGCTCTTCCAGTTTCAGGTCGAGCAGTTCATATTTGATCCGTTTTCGCCAGCGTTCATCCAACTCTTTCCGAGTTTTCGCCCAAGGCAGGTCGTCGGCGTCAGTCACCATTTCTTCATCGATGGTAAAATCGTGTTTCTGGTCGATCAGCTTCTGAGCCAGGGCGGTCTGTCTGGCCATTGCCTTCAGATACAGGCCAAAAACATCCTGTGCGAATTTCACATTGCCGTTTTTCAATTCGTCATCAAGCCTTTTCCGCATCACGTTCAATTTTTTGATGTCGGACTCGATAAAATAAAGCTTGTTCGGGTCGAGGTCTTTGATGAAACGATCGAACAGACGTGATGAAATTTCGTCGTTCACATGGGAATGCCCGATGTGGTACCGTTCGATCATTTTGCAGACCAGACGCGCTGTTTTGCCATCGGTGTTGAGATTGGTATTGAACTGCTGAGCGCCGATTGTTGTCACGATCAGACAGACACCCAAAAGGGACAATGCGGCGATGCGGCGAAAAGTTGGTGACTTCATGAGCGATTCCCAAGTGCTTTGTTTTTGAGATGACATAATGACTCTGACAAGATCAACGGAGGGAAAGGAATCGAAACAGGACTCTCCATAGTCACACGATGACGGCGTCGCACGATAACGGCATATCGAGTTGAAAGCCAGGAACGCTTCCGGACGGAACAACCCCGCTTACACGGGCCCACTCCCACGGCCAAAGCTGCTAAAAGCCCAGACGCCGAACCACCATTATCTTCCCTGATCCTCCCATCTTTCACCAGTAATACTAACGTATTGACAGGAACGGGGCAATATGCACTTCAAACCGGGCTGGTACAGAGGATTGAACGGAACCAAATTTCTCACGACTGTTTGCGAAAACCAACGTAAATCCGCAAACAGCCAAAGAAACGCAACCCTTTCCCATATAAAAAGTTGCATCACACAGACACAAGTATCGCCGCAACACGAACTGGCCATCATGCTCCTGTAATCTTCTCGAATATCTCCACAGAAATCGAATAATAATGCTCAGATGAAAAGGTACAGAGCTTGAGGGAAACTCCTTCTTCGGCAGCTTCAGTTTCAACGATCAATTCTTCATCGGGCGTTTCTTTTGTATCGTGTATTGCTGGTGTATTGCTGGTGTATTGCCTGCGTTCGGGAATCAACGATCACATCTAATCGCTGCCAATCCGCCCAATCGCCACGAACCAGAGTCCATTACAGCAGAGATAAAGATAAAACAGAATATCTTGAATACCTTTCAGTTCGGGAGTTATTTTTCGGCGGCACCAGCCGCTTCGGTATTGAGAATCATTATTTTCTGCCAGATTTTCTGCGACAGCCCTGTGGTCAGTGATTCCAACTCGTTGACAGAACTGACCGCTTCGGTATCCGGGAAATATTCGACGTACATTGCTCCCACTTTTCCGATCAGGGCGAGCATTTCGGAAGAGTAGTCGAGATATCGACTCAATTCGAAGCGGGTGTAGGATCGGTCCGGGGAAGATGCGGTCTCGCTGTACTGGCCGGGGGAAGTAAACTGTTCCGGATCTTTGGTCAACTGGTGCACATCGACGAGATGTGCAAGAGAGCGAAGGCGGTGAATCGCGGTTGAGGTGCGATGCCTTTTCACTCGGGTTTCAATCGTAAACAGGGACAGAATGGCTGCACCGATCAGGATAATATCGTTGAACAGAGCCTCGGAGAGTGTGATGAGATCGGCAATGGCGAATTCAGCGATATTCCACTGCGTCTCTCGAATCACAAGAATGGAAACGGCCAGAATAGCGATGATGATCAAATAGACAAAGACGCGCAAGCCCCACATCGGGCGGGAAATGGCGAGTGTCGTTTCCCGCGAAATCCGTGATATCTCAAGCAATTCCCGACAGACAGAAGCCAATCCGGCTTGAGGGAAACGTTCTTCAATCCGTCTTTCCAGCAGCTTGATGGTCGCAAAAATCTGATCCGGCTGCAAATACCTGTAATCGGTCGATTTTCCGGGAGTTACCGGCCGTTGTCCGCGGTTTTCTTTTTGTTCAAATTGCTGTGTCATTGTCAGGTCCGATCTGATAAAAGCTGTTTTGTGCTGTTTGATAACGGTTTTATACTGCTCGATAATGGAATAATTGATGATAGAATAGACAGTGTATGTACTGCGATGAAATCCCGACAGTTCGAGCACCGCAGTTTGCCTGAGGTTGAACAAGAGGCTGAAAATGACTGGACGCGAACGATGTGGTAAATCGAGACGATATTGCATGTTGAAACGGCACCGCGAGTTGAAATCGTGCTGCATGCTGATGCTGATGACGGCGGTGTTTTGCGCTGCGATGAACCGTCAAGCCGAGGCAGCCGACCCATTCGAACAGAGACGGTTGGCAATGGTGAAAGAATACCTCGAAAAGGAAGGCATTACGAATCAGCGGGTGCTGCAATCGATGCGCCAGACAAAACGACACATGTTCGTTCCATCATCGAGTTGGCCGCTGGCCTACTATGATCAGGCCCTTTCGATTGGTCATAATCAGACGATCTCGCCGCCGTTTATTGTTGCCTACATGACACAACTTCTCGATCCGCAACCGACAGACAAGGTTCTGGAAATCGGGACCGGGAGCGGGTATCAGTCTGCTGTCCTCTCCCCGTTGGTGAAGGATGTTTTCACCATTGAAATTGTCGAAGCACTGGGCAAGCGGGCCCGGGCAACATTGAAACGTCTCGGCTACAAAAACGTCCACACCAGAATTGGAGACGGCTTCAAAGGTTGGCCTGAAGAAGCTCCCTTCGACAAAATCATCGTGACATGCTCGCCTGAAAAAGTCCCCCATCCGTTGATCGAACAATTGAAAGAGGGTGGTAGAATGATTATCCCGCTTGGCGAGCGTTACCAGCAGGTTTTCTATCTGTTTCGGAAGAAGGCGGGAAAACTGGAATTTGAAAAACTGGAACCGACACTGTTTGTGCCGATGACCGGACAGTCCGAGCGATTGCGCCAGGTGAAACCGGATCCGGCCCATCCGCATCTGGTCAACGGCAGCTTTGAGGAAGACGAAAACAATGATGGCCTGTTCGACGGTTGGCACTACCAAAGACGTGTCACACGCATCAAGGGAGACGCTCCGGACGGAGACTATTATATTCTGTTTGAAAATGACCAACCGGGCAGGACGTCGCACATGGCTCAAGGATTCGCGATTGATGGTACGAAAGTGAAGAGGATCCGTGTCGGGCTCGACGTCAAACTCTCCGAATGGAAACGTGGGCCGCACGGAGAACGTCCCGGCTTTCTCATTTTCTATTACGATGCAAAAAGACGACCGTTGACCTCACAGCGAATCGGTCACTGGGAAACCAGTGAAAAGTGGCGACATCTTGACACAATCGTCGCCGTGCCTGTCAACGCCCGGGAAGCGATCGTCCAAATCGGTCTCAACAACGCAGCCGGGAAAGTGGCGATTGATGATGTCAGCCTGAAAGCTGTCAATCCTTGAGTATCGGCAGTGCCAGTGGCTCCCGAAGCCCCGGTTCGTTGTTTGAATTTCGAGCGAGTGAATGACGGGTCGCCTTTTTGTGGACGGCTTTTCCTGCTGACAACGAAATCCCCCTGCCAATTCAAGGTCTGAAAAGGATCTGCCCGTTCTGCAGCACACGCTCTGCGGTTTTGCGCTTGCTTCTGGCTACGCTTTTTTTCGGAGGGAAGTTCGCTTAAGATGCCGCCTGGTTTTTTGATCCTCCCTCCTCCCCTTCACAACCGGGCAGACCAGTTGTGATAGAACGAATTGATTGAGCAGACAAGATGACGACAGTCCAAAAAAGAATTCTCGTCAGTGTCAGTGATAAAACTGGCCTGGTTCCTTTTGTCAGTGAATTGGCGTTACTCGGTTACGAAATTGTTTCCACTGGCGGAACGCGCAAACACCTGCAGGAAGCCGGTTTGAGCGTCATCGATATTTCCGAATATACCCACTTCCCGGAAATAATGGACGGACGTGTAAAAACGCTGCACCCGAAAGTGCATGGCGCACTGCTGGGCCGTCCCGATCTGCCTTCCGATGCCGCCGCGATCGAAGAGCATGGCATCATCCCGTTTCAGTTTGTCATCTGCAATCTGTACCCTTTTGAAGAGACGGTTGCGCAGCCTGATGTGACGATCGAACAGGCTATCGAAAATATCGATATCGGCGGGCCCAGCATGATCCGTTCAGCTTCGAAAAATCATAAGTATGTTGGCGTGATTACCGACCCCAGTCAGTACGATACCGTTCTGGCTGCCCTGAAAGATGGCCGTTATGACGAAACTTTCCGACGGAATCTGGCCCTGGCCGCCTTCACGAAAACCGCCCAATACGATGCCGCCATCGCTGAGTATTTCAACAAAATCAAAGCGGAGAATGACTCCGACGGGCAGCAGACGGATGCAGCGGAAGATGACTGGTCTGATTCACTGAAACTCTCTTTCCGGAAAAAAGCAACGCTTCGATATGGCGAAAATCCGCACCAACGGGCCGCTTTTTATGTGGAAGACCATGCTGCCCCTGCGACAGTTGCCCGAGCCAAACAGCTTAATGGAAAAGAACTTTCCTATAACAACCTGCTTGATCTGGATGCGGCTTTCAATCTGGTTTCAGAATTTGACGCCCCAGCCGTTTCAATCAACAAACATAACAATCCGTGCGGTTGTGCGATTCACGAAAATCTGGCGACTGCGTTTTTGAATGCGTATGCGGGCGATCCGGTTTCCGCGTTCGGCTCGATCATCGGCATCAATCGGGTTGTCGATGCTGAAACAGCCGAGAAAATGTGTGAACCGGGACGGTTTATTGAAGCCGTGATTGCTCCCGGGTTCGATGAAGAGGCCTTCAAAATTTTCACGACCGTTCCCAAGTGGAAAAAGAATGTCCGTCTGATGCAATGCCCCATTCCGACTGCCGCGGACAGAAAGGGGTTTGATTACCGCAGAGTTTCGGGCGGTTTGCTTGTACAGGACAGCGATACCCTGCCCGATCCCGAAGAGGATTGGAAAGTGGTGACGGACAGGCAGCCGAGTGAGCAGGAACTGATCGACTTGCGTTTTGCCTGGCTCGTTTGCAAACATGTGAAATCGAACGCGATCGTTTTCGCAAAAGATGGGATGGTGACCGGCGTGGGAGCCGGGCAGATGAGTCGGCTCGATTCAGCGGAAATCGCAGCCAAAAAATCGGACGGCCGCTGCCGGGATGGCGTTGTCGCTTCCGATGCGTTCTTCCCGTTTCGAGATGGGATCGATCAGGCAGCCGCAGCCGGTATCGTTGCAGCGATCCAGCCGGGCGGCTCCCGCAAAGATGACGAAGTCATTCAAGCCGCCAACGAACATGGCATGACCATGATCTTCACCGGCAGAAGACACTTCCGCCATTAAACAGGGCTACATCAAACAGGGCATCATCAAAAAACGCCATTAAACAGCGGGCAGGGACGAAGTGCAGAGGCAACAGTCACATGGTGTACCTCGATTCAATCACCACAAAAACAGGTGATGCAGGACGAACCCGACTCGGTGATGGAACAGAAGTTTCCAAAACCGATTTGCGGATTGAAGCCCTCGGCTCGATTGATGAACTGAATTCGCTGCTGGGCCTTTGTAATGCGCATGGTGTTCCTGAACCCTATTTCTCCTGGGTGAGACAGATTCAAAATGATCTGTTCGATTTGGGGGCGGATATTTCGATTCCTTCGCAGAACGGTGCTTCAAATAAGAGGACGCCCAGGCTCAAAGAAGAACGGGTGCAACAACTTGATGACTGGCTGGAAGAACTGCATCAACAGTTACCCGCTTTAAGCAGCTTCATCTTGCCGGGCGGTTCGGTCTGTACTGCCACGTTGCATCTGGCGAGATCCGTTTGCCGGCGGGCAGAGCGCGATCTGTTCAGACTGGCAGAAACAGAACCGGTTGCAGCGTCAATGACGATTTATCTGAATCGCCTCTCCGATTTGTTGTTCCAAATCGCCCGCATCACCGAAAATCCCCAAAACCCTGCACCATTATGGAAACCGGGTTGAAGTTGAACCGGCTCTTTGTCCGGAAAGAAAACACCACTCGACGATAACACGAAGATAAACAGAGATCAGGTAGACAGAGATCAGGTAAACAGTACCGGATAAACAGAAGCAACAACAAGGATGAAAGGAAACGGTTGCAACGGGTTGAAAGTTCTGGATACTACTTTCGGTTGGCCGATTTCAGGAGGTAGTACCCCAGAACCAGCGATCCGATCAACAGCGTCCCGTATTCCGTAGGGCCGACGTTGCCCCACCAGCGCAGCGCATAATCGCGATAAAAATCGGTATAATAGGCCGCTTTCATTTTGAGTTCGTAAAGCATGTGAGACGTTCCTGAACAATCAGAGCGGTTCGGGACAGAAAATAATTTCCGCGCCAAATGGCTTTCTCCCATTTTGCCGGTCACTCAAGGCTAGTTCACCTGTGGCATCATCGGCGTACGAACTTTTCTGCTGGAGATCATCTCGCAACGCTCAGCGGGGAAGAATAACGATCGTACCGAATTTCCCGGTCATCCTGATCAACTTTTTCGCAGTTTGAATGCTCGTTCAGATCGCTTGAACCTCAAAACCTGCTCAAGCGATCTTCTGTTCTCTGCATTTCCGGATTTAATGACGCGCAGAAAGCAATTTTTACAAGAAAATTTGACTTTGCCGTAAGTGTCGTCCCGGGCATGATTACATTTCGCAACCTGTTTCAGGGCAGTGGGTTACAATCATGCAAGCAGGTTGTCCTTTGTCCGTTATGAGGGGCTGATTCGAATTCTTCAGGTTGGTATTGCATTCATTTCGCGTTCAGATTCAAGAAGAGGTGCCAGAAAAACCGAATGAATAGTTTAGACGGCTGGAATCAGTCTGAATCAGTCTGTTTCATGAATGAGTCGAGAGGATTATCTGTTAGTTCTCGTGACAAGTTTGTGGGGCGGTGACGCAGTCAACTGATTGAGAGTTGGTTTCGGGCGATTGCAGGGAAGCGATCGTATCTTTTGAAAGACCGTCATGAGGTAGGGGGGATGACGCTTGGAC
>JALTOP010000391.1 GCA_027000105.1 Planctomycetaceae bacterium
CAATAAAGGATGCAAAACCGTTTTGCGGTTGTCGTGTTCCATCTGCATTTTGCAGGCGGAACATTCTGTTGTGGCCATGCTGAGATTCTCGTGCTCGATCGCTTCCATCAACTCCCTGCCGATCTGCATCGATTTGTCGTAGTTCTTTTTCGCCAACCCGAAATGTCCGGCCATGCCGCTGCATCCCTTATCGATGGGGGCCATCTCGAGTCCGGGAATCATTTTCAGCAGTTGCACAAAAGGTTGACCGGGAGCGAGCACACGTTGGTGACACGGTTCGTGATACCCGATCTGCCCCGGAGGCAGTTCCCTGAAATCCGTTTTGAGCAGCCCCTGTTCCATCTTCTCCAGAAGATACGTGCCCACATCACAGGTCATTTCGGAAATCGCCTCCATATCCGGATGATCCAGCAGGAGAGGATATTCTTTCGACAAACATAAAGCCGTGGAAGGTTCCAGGCAGACAATCCGATGTCCTTCCCTGGCGTAAGGGGCGAGAATTCGAACATTGTTTTCAGCAATTTCTCTGGCTGTACCTAAATCGCCCACGTTAATCATACTCATGCCAGAGATATCCTGATCCAGCGGGATGAGGTACGGTATCTGGTTATGCTCCAAAATGGCAGTCAGCGCCGAGGCGACTTCAGGAGTGTGATAATTGACGAAGTAGTCGATAAAAAGAATCGGAGCTTTTTCCGGAGAGGCAAACGATTCTGCATCGGGCGACTCGGCGATATTTTCAGAATTTCCCTTCAACCGAAGCAGGAACGGCTTGCGGGCCAGTGCCGGAAGAATCCGACGCGAATCGATCCCGATCGTTTTTTCCAGGAACCATCGGCCCAACCGGTGACGCAAAACCGGATTGACCAACCAGGAGACTCTCCAGAAAAGCGAAGCAACGGTCGCAACTCGACTCAGGAACCAGTCAGACCAACTCAGCCCGTTAGCCAACACATCTGCCGCTTTTGCTTCGAGCCAAAGATGGGGGATATCAACGTGACTGGGGCAATCGATCTGACACTGCTTGCAATTAAAGCAACTCTCCAGAACTTCAGCGGGAGCCAGTTGAGCCAGTTCCGTGAAATCGTCCTCCTGGGACGAATCGGCTTCTGTGGAAAGATAGGCTCGAAGCAGGTTCGCCTTGGAACGCGGAGCGTTGTATTCCGTTTTTTCTATGAGAGAAAAAGGGCACATGCGACTGGATGTTGATACCGCCTTGCATTGACCGCAGCCATTGCACAGACCCGCAGATTCCAATAACTGCAGACTCGACCATTGCAGTTGATGTCTTGTCGGCTTGCCAAGATGGATCAATTCCCCATCCGGTCGCAGGTTTTGAATTGTCAAATGCGGGTCACGACTGACGATTTTATCCGGATTGAGAATTCCCCCCGGATCGAACAACTGCTTGATCTGCTGAAACAGACGGTACAGAGGGCCGTATTGTGTGCGCAGGAAAGCCGTTCGGGATAAGCCATCCCCATGTTCTCCGGAGATCGCCCCTCCAAACTCGGCGACAACGCGATACAGATCGCGGGCCAGCGATTCGTAAAAAGTTCGGGTTTCCTGCCGGGGCATCTCCAAAAAGGGACGCAGATGCAACTGTCCGGTTCCCGCATGGGCGTAAAGTGACGCCGTCACCTGATGTCTCTGGAGTACCCGCTGTGCCTGAGGCAGGAATTCCCCCAGACAATCGGGCGGAACCGCAATATCTTCCACAAACGGCACCGGGCGGGCGCTTCCCTGAATACGGGCCAACAGCGGAACAACCTGTCGGGGCAATTTCCACAATTCAGCCGATTCCTCCTCACCCCGAGCATGAATGGCAACCGAACTGTCCGCATATTCCGATTTCAGAAACCGCTTGAACCGGTCTGTTCTGCGCAGAAGGCTATCGCGAGATTTATCGACAAATTCGACAATCATCGCCGCTTCCGCACTGGCCGGGATAATCTTCTCGTATTTGGGAGAGGATTCCCGTGAAAGTGTCAACAGACGACGATCCAACAAATCGCAGGCGGCAGGTTCAAACTCCAAAATGGAAGGCAACGAGCGCAACGCCCGATCAAACTGGGAAAACAGCAGCAACAGGACATCCCTTTCCGCAGGAAGAGGGCTTGTCTGGAGAACAACCTCAGTACAGAGCCCCAATGTTCCTTCCGAACCGGCGAACAGGCGCGGGAAATCGATCACCCCATTTCGCAGAACTCCCCGTAACATATAGCCCGCACAGTTGCGCAGCAGCAACGGTTGATAGCGATCGATCAGATCCCTGTTTTCCCTCAACAGGGCAGCGAGCCTGCGAAGAATAACCCGCACCCGCACATATTCATCGTGCTCCTGTTCCTCCGTTGTCTGTATCGTTGCCTGTAGCGGGGCCGGTGTACCAGCTACAACCGGTTCCTGTTGCAGCCAATGAGCGGTACCATCGGAAAAAACAACCTGCAACGAATGGAGATGATCTCGAACCGAACCAACCCGAATCGCATGTGAACCCGCCGCATCGACACCAATCATCCCACCGACCGTTGTGATGGCGGAATTGGAAGGATCGGGTGCAAAATAGCGGCCCGTCATCGCCAACGCGGCGTTCAAGTCATCCAGGACAACGCCCGGTTGGACAAGAACCGAATTGGAGCGAATCTCCAATATCCTGTTCATGTGACGGGAAAAATCAACCACGATCCCTTCGCCCAGGCACCCCCCCGCCAGGCCGGTTCCGGCTCCCCGCGCAATAATTGGAATCTGGTGGTCAGCTCCATAGCGAACCACCTTTTTTACATCTTCGGTTCCAACTGGAAACACAACCCCGAGTGGTTTGACTTGATGCAGACTGCCATCGTTGGCATACAGGGCACACGTTCCGGGATCGCATCGTACTTCCCCATCCAGAAGCCCCAGCAAGTCTTCCTGGACCTGGTCACTCAAATTCGTATTCTGTTCAGCAGAACTGTTCGGCACGGGCTTGATATTGTTTGCTGTTAATCTGTTGCCTGTCGCAGATGCATCAACAGGACGCCCAATTGATTCGCCCATTCATTCGGATCAGCAGAGACGGATTCCTGTTGGGGCATCGAATTTATTCAGCTTTTCCTGCAATGCCCGATTATATCTTCAATCATCCCGATTTGGTCAGTAAACAGATCGCAATTCAGTAAACTTTTCAGTTTTTTGCCCGTTTATATCTGTTCTTGTTGCGCAACCTGCATAACTTCCCGAACAAGGCAAACCGATTTCCGCCAGGTTCAGTTTGCTGCACCCGAGACAACTTGTCTTTGCGCTATTGCAATTTCA
>JALTOP010000392.1 GCA_027000105.1 Planctomycetaceae bacterium
GGTGCGGACGAGACAGTCGGGAAAGAGAAGACCGCAAAAGCGGACGGCAAATCGCCAGAAACAAGGCCGATTGAATACATTAACCCGTTGACTGAACAACAAATGGCGCAAGGCTGGATCAATCTGTTTGATGGCCAGTCGCTTTTCGGATGGAAGCCTCAAAATGCGGTGAATTGGTCTGTTCAGGATCGACAGATTACGGCAAGCAAGGGGCCGATCGGTTTATTGTTGACCAGGGTTCGCTTTGCAGATTTCGAACTGGTTCTGGATTATCGACTTTCTGAAGGAGGCAATAGCGGCGTGTTCATTCGCTGTGCGAAAAATCCGACTGATCCGAAACTCGACTGTTATGAGATCAATTTGGCTGACTCGCATCCGGAAGGGTATCTGACGGGCAGTTTTGTCGGGTTGCATCGGTTTGATCCGGGAAAGCCGACCGCCGACGGAAAATGGCATCAATTGCAAATCACGGCTGATGGCAACTCTTTTGTCGTGTTGATCGATGGGAAAATGAAAACGGAATTCAGGGACGACCGCAAGAATTGGTTGCGCAGCGGACTGATCGGGTTGCAGAAGAACTCCGGTGAAATCGCTTTTCGGAATATCCGATTGAAACCACTCAATCAGCGGGAACTGTTTAACGGTAAGGATTTGAGCGGCTGGCGGGAAGTGCCCGGTTCCAAAAGCCATTTCGAGGTTGTCGATGGAACGATTCACGTGACCAATGGGCCGGGGTTTCTTGAAACAGAAAAGACGTTTGAAAATTTCATTCTGCAGTTTCAGGCGAAAACCAACGCGCCAGAATTGAATAGCGGTCTTTTCTTTCGAGCGATGGAAGGAACTGAAAAAGCTCCTTCAAACGGTTACGAGGTTCAAATTCACAACGGCTTCAAAGATGGGGATCGAAATAAGCCGAACAACGCCGGCACCGGCGCCATTTTTCGCAGAGTCAATGCCAGACGCGTGGTTTCCAGTGACAACAAATGGTGCACGATCACTCTGATCGCAGATGGCCCACATATTTCAACCTGGGTCGATGGCTATCAGGTGGTTGACTGGGAAGACACCAGAAAACCGGATCCCAATCCGCGTAGAGGAAAAAGACTTGAAGCCGGGCATTTGTCATTACAAGGGCACGATCCAACGACGGATCTCTCCTTCAAAAAGATAGAAATTTCGTTGCTCCCCTGATTTTCAGGATGGTGAAATTCAGCTCTCGATTGTAGACTTGATGAACCAGTTGGATGGAAATAAAAAAAGGGAAGGGTTTTTTCAAACCCTTCCCGTAGCCCGCGGTTTCAGTCACTGATTAACGATCTGACTTGATGACGACAAACCGTGTCGCATTTCCTTTGCGGATCAGCATGAGAACTCCCTTTTCAGCCGAAACATTCTTGATCGCGTTCTTGAAATCGTCCACATTTTTTATTTTCTTCTGGCCGATTTTTTCGATCAGTTCACCTTCCTGCAAGCCGTTCAGTTCAGCGACACTGCCCGGTTCAACTGAAGTGATGATGACACCGGTAACTGTTGCGGGGTAGCCAAACTGGTCAGCCAATTCTTTGGAAAGATTCTGAACATTCAGTCCCAATTCTTTTGAACCGACCGTTCCGGGCTCATCTGCTTTTTCCCCTTTTCCCTGCTGGCCATTGATGGAAGCAAGTGAATCGGATTCCGGCATTTCCGCGAGTTTGATTTTCAATCTGCGTTCTTTTCCATTGCGCTGGATAAGAAGCGTGTAGGTCTTTCCAATTGAAAGTCGCTCGGTAATTGCCTGCAGATTACGGGTTCCCGTCACCTTGTGACCATCCAGTTCAAGAATGACATCCCCTGTTTCCAGGCCTGCTTTTTCTGCAGGAGAGCCGGGAACGACCTGGGTTACGACGGCTCCGTTGACGACATCCAGACCAAGCTGCTGAGCCAGTTCGCTGTTCAACTGCTGGATCATCACACCGATGAACGCCCGTTTGACATGGCCATGTTCCAGTAATTGATTGGCCACCCAACGAGCCATATTGATCGGGATGGAAAATCCAACTCCATCATACCCACCGGAACGTGAAGAGATTGCCGTGTTGATGCCGACGACCTCACCATTCAGGTTGACCAGAGGGCCACCGCTGTTACCCGGGTTGATCGCTGCATCGGTCTGGAGATAGTTCTCCCTTTCATTGATACCGGGACCACGCCCTTTGGCACTGATAATCCCCTGAGTGATGGACTGTTCCAGGCCGAATGGTGCTCCGAATGCCAGAACCCAGTCACCAACCTCGATTTTGTCGCTGTCTCCCAACGGAAGTGCATGCAGATTTTTGGCGTCGATTTTGATGACAGCGACATCCGAGCGGGGATCTGTTTTGACATCGACAGCCTCATACTCTTTACCATTGTGGAGCTTCACAACGATACGATCCGCTCCATTTACCACATGGTTGTTGGTGATGATGTAACCATCCTCACTGATGATGAAGCCGGAACCTTGCCCCAACGCACGATGATGCCGTCCACGTGGCATACGGGGTGATCTCTGCTCATCAAAGAATCGCTTCAGTTCGGGGCTATTTTTGAAGAACTGTTCAAATTCGGGCGGAATTCCCAGTCCTCCTCCCAAACCATTGGATACTTGAGAAACTTTGCTCTCTGTTCGGATTGAAACGATGCCGGGAAACGTTTTTTTGGCAACGCCGCGAAACGATCGTGACAGATCCTGAGGCGAAACAACCGCTTTGGCAAGTGCGAGTCGAACCTGCGAGGTGCCGTCCTGACCGACACCGACGGTCGCAACGATCGCGATGGTCAGGCCGACCAGGGCAAGAACAGCCAGGACAACGGCCGTGGAAAGCCCTTTCCTGAAACGAGGAGTTCTGTCCGCTACTTTTACTGACAACTCCGATTTATTTTTCTTTAACATGGAATGATTCCTTTCCTCTGTATGTCTCATTTGTGAATGACATGTGATCTACTGACAGAACCGTTCCCGGGGCCAACGTAAGCCCCGTCAACAGCCACTCTCCCACAAACCTCTCAAGGTGGGAAGACTTGGGTAGGTTATACAAACGGCGAACGACCAGTTTCGTTTTGTCTCGTGCGGGCCTCTCACAGGCTCCAGCGTCCGTGCCGGCTCCTCTCACGAACCAGTCGCACCGGGTGGGTCAACCTCTTCTGCCAGTTAGTACGTTTCTAAGGAAGAATTTGCTGGAAAAATTTTTCTCAAAATAGTTCCCCTTCCCAAGACCGGTGAAAAACCGGTAAAAAAATGAGTTGAAAAGAGGTATAATGACGCTTCGGG
>JALTOP010000393.1 GCA_027000105.1 Planctomycetaceae bacterium
CGATGAACTGCGGCGTTGCCAGGATAAAGAAGCGGCGATGAAAAGGGTTATCGAGGCCTGTCCGCTCGGAGCTGTACAAGGGAGAATGATAACGACGGATGAAGTGGCACAATCGATCGCGTATTTACTCAGTGATGCCGCCTCCATGATTACGGGAACGGCCTTGACGATTGATGGCGGAAAATCACTCGGCGTCCCACCAGCCAATTCCTGGATTTCAAATCTGGATTGACTTTTCACCGGAATCAATACCGTTGTTTGAAGCGAATTGAATCAACAATACTTGACCCGATATCTCCAACCGGTTAGAAGGGAACGTGAGCGTTCCCTTTTCCCGTACACTGCCACGCTGAATGACAGGAGGTCAATGTGGGTGTTCCCGTTTCACAAATGTGGGCTGTTTCTTCCTATGTTCTGAAACAGCGACTGCTCGGACGGCGGCGATATCCGCTCGTTCTGATGCTGGAACCGTTATTCCGATGCAATCTTGCCTGTGCAGGGTGCGGAAAAATTCAACATCCGACTGATATTTTGCGGGATCATCTCACTCCCGCTCAATGCTTTGAAGCCGTTGAACAGTGCGGTGCCCCGATTGTTTCCATTCCGGGAGGAGAACCGTTACTGCATCCACAAATCGGCGAAATTGTCCGCGGTTTGATCGAACGGAAAAAGTATATCTATCTTTGCACGAACGGCCTGCTGCTGGAGAAGAATCTGGATCGTTTCGAACCAAGCAAATACCTTTCCTTTTCGGTTCACATCGACGGCTTGAAGCCGGAACATGATCAAGCTGTCTGTCGGGAAGGTGTTTATGAAAAAGCAGTATCGGCTATCCGACTGGCCATCGAAAAAGGCTTCCGTGTGACAACAAACAGCACTTTCTTCCGAGATGCCGAGCCCGATCGAATCCGGAAACTGTTTGATGAATTGACATCCCTCGGCGTGGAGGGAATGATGCTTTCCCCCGGCTACGAATATGAAAAGGCTCCCGATCAGGATCACTTCCTGCCTCGCCAGGAAACGATTTCCCTGTTTCAGCACGTTTTTTCCATCACGAAAAAGAATTGGGCATTCAATCAGAGTCCACTTTTTCTGGAATTTCTGAAAGGACGCTGGGATCTGCAGTGTAGCCCTTGGGGAAATCCCACCTATAATCTGTTCGGCTGGCAAAAACCGTGTTATCTGCTTGAAGAAGGGTATGCAAAAACATTCGACGAACTGATGGAAACAACCGAGTGGGACCGATACGGCAGCCAAAGCGGTAACCCCAGGTGCGCCAACTGCATGGTTCACTCCGGTTACGAAGCCACGGCCGTCGAGCAAACATTCGGCAGTTGGAAAGGGTTTCTGAAAACTGTCTCCCTCACACTGTTCGGTTCCCCGGAAACGAAACCGGAACAGGTCTCTCCGCTGATGAATCTGGAAATTGCAGGGCGTAAATCGAGCGAGGCAGAGGCTCCCGCACAAGAAAGACCGGAACTGATTGAATTGAAAATCAGATAATGCACACGCGGCAGTGATTTCATCTCTCAAAACTCTCCGACAAAAACCGGCAACAAGATCCCCTTATGCCTTGGGCTTCCCAGTGGTTTTGTGTCCAATAATTATTTGATGCACCAAACGAAAAGGCTGTCTCCCGGGGAACGCCCAGGCTATACTTGAATGCCATGGGGACACCGCTGGTTTGATTCACCAGTAATCAATTTCACCAGAAGTCAATTCGAATTCTGTTTCCTCGACTCAGCCGTCTACCTTCAGTCGATTCCATCAATGTTTCCCGGAAATAAACGGCCTTAACCGAACATAACCGGACATAGCAGGGGGCAACCATGTTGACACTCACTTCAACGCTGGCAATTGTCACAGTAGGACTGGTGATTGTTGTCGGAGGGATTCTCGGTTTTCGCCTGCATGCTTTTCTGGCGCTCATCATTGCCGCTCTTTCTGTTTCCGCACTGACGCCCGAAACAACGATCGAATGGTACCATCTCGGAAAGAAACGAGTCGATATATTCGAGGTTCAGACAGACAGGCTGCTTCTGGAGCTTTCTCCCGATATGGTCAACAAACCGGGGCGGCGCTTCCAGCTTGTCTCTCGTGATCGTGAAACGGGTGAAGTTGAAAGCATCGGCATCGTGGCGATTACAGAATTTACTACCCAAAAGAACAGAGAGGGGCATGATCAAAAATACGCCGTGGCATCGCTTGAAGTTTCCCCGGGCACAAAGACTCCGGATCTGACGAAGCTCCAATGGAAATCGACCTATGTTGTTTCGCCGGAAAATGTCGCGAACTCCCGTGCCGCTTCCAGGCAAACAGTAGGAAATCGGGTCGCAAACAGCTTTGGAGGAACGTGTGTAAAAATTGGCATTCTGATCGCGCTGGCGGCAATTATCGGGAAAATGCTTCTTGACAGCGGAGCAGCGGATAAAATCGTGCGCTGGACGCTGCGGTTAATTGGGGAGAAAAATGCCCCGGCCTCCTTTGTATTAAGTGGCTTTGCACTTTCGACACCGGTTTTTTTCGATACCGTGTTTTACCTGATGATTCCGCTGGGCAAAGCGACCCGGATGCGAACTGGGAAAGATTACCTGTTTTATGTCCTTGCGATTGTCATCGGGGGAACGATGGCCCACTCGCTCGTCCCTCCTACACCCGGTCCATTATTCGCCGCCGAAGAACTGGGAGTCGATGTTGGCATGATGATCCTGATGGGCGGGTTGATCGGACTGGCCTGTTCCGTGTTCGGATTCCTTTACGCTCTTGTGCTCACACGTTTTGCTGATCTTCCACTTCGGGAAACGCCCGATCTGTCTCTGGAGGAACTGGAAAATATTGCCCAACGTGACGAAGAAGAACTTCCATCCATTTTCATGGCGATGATGCCGATTGTGCTGCCCGTTCTTCTCATCACCGGCAATACCGTCATCAAGGCCATTCTGAAGGGAGTCCCCAGTTCGGAAATTTCTCCTGTGATGCAATCACTCGACCACTTCTTCGAGTTGTTCGGTAACAAGAACATTGCGATGGCAATCTCGGCGGGTCTGGCGATCGTCATGCTCGTCCGACAGATGAAACGGGACTTGACAGAACTGGCGATGGCACTGCAGGCCGCCCTGGCCAGTGGGGGAGTGATCATACTCATCACCTGTGCGGGTGGATCATTCGGAGCAGCCCTGCAGCAAACCGGCATTGCGAATCTGTTTGGTGATGTCAGCGGCGCATCCACGGCAACTATTCTATCGATAGCCTTTGTGGTTACGGCACTGGTTCGTCTGGCTC
>JALTOP010000394.1 GCA_027000105.1 Planctomycetaceae bacterium
AAATCGCGGATAAAATTGTACCCCTGAAAGGAATCCGTTTCGAAAACCCGCAATTTTCCATTGAGACGACTTTCAATCGGGAAGATTTTACGAAATTGCTCATCAACAAGTTCGGTATCGAACCTCAAACTGTACAGGACTTTTTCGATACGGCACGCGGTATGAACTTCTATGATGAACAGGAAATGACAACACGCGAGCTTTTCGAGAAATTCTTTCCGGGGCGTGATGATGTGGTGCGTCTGTTGATGGAACCGATTTCCTATGCGAACGGTTCCACATTGGAAGACCCTGCGATCACCTACGGCATCGTCTTTTCCAACTTCATGAGTAAAGGTGTCTTCACTTTTCAGGGGGGAACCGATGCGTTGATCAAACAGATGAAAGAGGAGATGATCAAAAACGGTGTCGATCTGCGTATCCGCTCGCTGGTGGAAAAAATCGAAGTCGGCCCGGATCGCAAAGTCAGGGGAGTGATCGTGAATGGCAAACGGATTGCCTGCAAAACGGTTCTTGCGAATGCGAATCTGAAATCGACTATTCTGGAACTTGTCGGCCCGGAACATTTCGATGACGAATTCGTTGAACAGACCAAAGCCGTCCGCATGAACAACAGCAGTTGTCAGGTTTATATTGGAATGAAGCCCGGAGTCGGTTTCGATTATTGTGGTGATTTACTATTCCATTCCGAACATTCCGGCTTTGATATCGAAGCCATGCTCAGTAAAAAAATCAGTAGCCGGACATTTTCGTTCTACTATCCGGAAACTCGCCCCGGTTCAAACCGCTGGTTGATTGTTTCTTCTACCAACGCCAATTACAAAGACTGGTATGACCTTCCTGAAGAACAGTACCAAGCGGACAAAAAAGACCTCTGCGAGAAAACACTCGACTGCCTTGAACAGTACATTCCCAATGTGCGCGAAAAAGTGGATTGGGTGGAAGCATCCACGCCGCGAACTTTCAAACATTATACCCGGCATCTTCAGGGAGCCTCGTTCGGTACCAAGTTTGAAGGATTGAAAGTGAGCCAGGATTTGCCGAAACAGATTGATGGATTATATCACGCCGGCTCTGTTGGTATTATCATGTCCGGCTGGTTGGGAGCCGTCAATTACGGCGTGATTACTGCCAACGAAGTCGACAAGTATCTGGCAGCAGCCAAACCCTGACAGAACAGATCAATCGGTGTGCTCGGGCGGCGTGATCAGTCGGTGTGATTGAGCGTCTCTGCCCGGCCGCCCGCCCGGATTCAATGGCATTCGGTTTCACGCATGGGAAGAATCAGTTCGAAAGTCGTTCCTTCGGGGCCGGTCTGCAAGACGCGAAGTTTCCCGCCGTGCCTTTCGATAATTTTTTTACTGATTGCCAGGCCCATTCCCAATCCACTTTTGTTGCCTGAATGATACATGTCAAACAGGTTCTCGGCAGCGCCGCATTCAATTCCGTCTGCGGTGTCGGAAATTGTCAACTGTATGGCATCACCCTCCAGTAACGCGGAGCGAATCGTGATCGCATGCTGGATATCCTTTTTGCTGTGGCCGATCGCTTCGATCGCATTGAGTAGCAGATTGACGAGAACCTGTTGCCCCTGGATGAAATCGACATACATCACCCTGACCGCTGGATCCAGTTCATTTTTCAGCACGATATCCTTGCGTTTCAGCTCTGTCTGCACAAGCTCCAGGGATTTTGTCAGCAAGTCCTGCGGGTTTACCTGAATCGGTTCAATTTCCTTCTTCTCGGCAAAATCGCGTGTTTTGTGAACGATCTTTCTCGCTCGAAGAGAGAGTTCCGCAATCAGATGAAGGACCTCGGTGAGCTGATCCTGATTGATCGTTCCATCATCCAGTCGATGCAGGCATCCGGTGGCGTAATTGCCGATCGCCAGAAGAGGCTGCTTCAACTCGTGAGAGATCGTCGCCATAATTTCCCCCAACATTCCGAGTCGGGTCAAATGGCTCAACTCATCAAGGCGTTCCTTGGCCTGTTCTTCCTGTTCACGCTCCCGGGTGATATCTCGGGCGACAATGGTTGCTCCGATAATTTCTCCCTGATGGTAAATCGGTCCCATGTGGGTCGAATAGAGCGCGAAGTCACCTGTCACCAGAATAATGGGAACCTCAACGGAAACACGTTCCTCATGTTCCAGAACTCTTTCCAGGGCATCCCTGATGATGCCTTCGTGACCGGGCTGAATCCACTCATAAAGACTTCCACCAATAATTTTGTTGGTATCATAACCGGTTACAGAGCGGTTCATGAACAGGATGCGGCCGTCGCGATCCAGATGCAAAATGATATCGACGGCGTTGCGGATGATGGCCTCCATGTAATCACGTGAAAGCTGCAGTTCCTGGGCAATCTGTTTTCGTTTTTCCACTTCTTGCGAAAGTTGTGCGTTCCTTTCGACCAGTTCCAGTGTCCGTGCCTGTACTCCTTTTTCAAGTTCCCTTCTCTGCAGACCAAACATGTTTTCCGATTGCATGACGGGAGTGATGTCGAGGACGGTTCCCACCCACTCTCCCGGATTCATTTCATCGAGTTGGACAAGAACCCATTCAATCGTACCGGTTGGATTGGCCAACTTCAGTCTTCTGCGAAAAGTCCCCTGGCTCGCCAGTATCTGGGATGATTTCCCCAACGGCTGATTATTTTCATCGCGAAAGAGTTCCTGCCAGGTAACATCACGGCGTGGAGCTTCAGTGGACTGATTCCTGTTTTCGGGAGATTCACCGGGCAGACAGCAGGACCAGAAGTAATCATTGGCAAACAGAATTTCTCCCTTTTCGTTGCAGCAGAAGATACCCACATCGGCCAAACGCTTGAGAATTTCAAAACAATGTTTTTCCCGACTTTCCTCCTCGCAGACGTTTTCCGGCTCCGAACGGATCATTGCAATAGCGATCGCACCGGTGATCCGGTTTGCTCCCTCTCTGACGGGGCGAAACCAGGTTTCAAAATGCAAGTGACGAAGAGGAAGAACAGCGTGAGACTCTTTTCCGACCAATGCATCCCGGAAACTGTCGAGCCACCGCGGTTCATCACCAAACAGGTCGTCGACAGAACGGCCAATCACCTCATCAGCTCTCAGATCCAGTTCCGTCAGGCTGCCTCCCCGAATACCCACGATCGTTCCTTGATCATCTATTCTCCATAAAGTAAAAGGTGAGCTGTCATTCAGGAATTCCTGGAGGAACTCCTGCTCCAATTCCAGTGTGGAACGGAAGGACAATTTGTTATCGTGACCCGTCATCGCCTCATTCGCCTCGACCAAACACGTGAATGCGAACCTGTCCGCCAACCTGGGACGGAACCGGTTTCCGAAGAGGAATCGTTGTAGCAGGAGCCGTCATCGTTTCCGGATTCCGACTGTTCCCGTCTCTGCGAGGATACCAGCAACGTCTCCGTTTCTTAACAGATAATTGACAATAATGCCCAAAGATACCGATATTCGCCTGTTGAACGCCTCTGTCGAGTTTGAACCGGTTCCGTTTCGAACTCCGCTGAAATTTGGTGGTCGTACCGTTACTGAAATGTACTTGATCAATGTAACGGTTGATGCCGAGGACCGGAAAGGGAATCGCTCAAGAGGGTTTGGCAGCATGCCCATCGGTAATGTCTGGGCCTGGCCGTCGTCGGTTATCACCCCTGATGTTGCGGAAAAGGCAATGATGCGGCTGGCGGAAATTACTGCGATCAAGGCGGCCGAGCTTGAAACGCCGGGGCATCCAATCGATCTGATGCTTCAGCTGATGGAACAGTATTCCGATTTTGCAGAACAGGTGAAACAGGAACTTTCTCTCGCCGAATCGATGCCCCGATTGGCACAACTGGTTGCAACAAGCCCGTTGGACGCAGCCGTTCACGATGTTTACGGACGAATACTCAACCAGAATTCGTACAACGTACTTTCGGGCGAGTACATGAACCATGACCTCTCCCGTTATCTGGGAGATTCGTTCAGGGGAGAATATCTGGATCGATACACGATGCGCCAACCGAAGAAAATGATGCCTCTGTATCATCTGGTCGGAGCAGTTGACCCGTTGACAGAAGCCGATCTTTCCGGGCGGATTGCTGATGGTCTTCCTGAAACATTGGGCGAATGGATCAAGGCGGACGGATTGACACATCTCAAAATCAAGTTAAGTGGCGATAATCTGGATTGGGACGTTCAGCGGGTACTTTCGGTGGAGGCCGTTGCCGCACCGGTGCAGGAAAAACGAGGGTGTTCGGCGTGGGCCTACTCTGTAGATTTCAACGAAAAATGCGAAAACGTCGAATATGTCCTCTCCTTTCTGGATCAGGTAAAAAATGGTTCAAAAGCGGCTTTCGATCGGATCCAGTATATTGAACAGCCGACCGACCGCGATTTGAAAAAATATCCCGAAAACAGAATGCACCGGGCCGCGGAGATCAAGCCGGTGGTCATTGATGAATCGCTGCTTGATCTGGAGTCGCTTCAATTATCCCGAGAACTCGGCTACACCGGCGTGGCGTTCAAGGCGTGTAAAGGTCAAACGGAAACCCTGCTCCTGGCCGCGGCAGCCATCAAACAGAATCTGTTTCTGTGTGTTCAGGATTTAACCTGTCCCGGCTACAGTTTTCTACATTCGGCGTCTTTGGCCGCACGCATACCGGGCGTCGCTGCAATCGAAGGCAACGCACGACAATTCTGTCCAGCCCCGAACAGGGAATGGGCCGCCCGATTCCCCGGGATGTTCAACATCACCAACGGGACTGTCGAAACAGGTGTGCTGAACGGGAACGGCCTCGGTTTTTGATCGTTTCTCATTTGAATGGTCTCCAATCCGGTTCGAAACTGTTACAATGAACTGCAATGAACGCTGAACTGTTGGTGAAAGAATTACGGCGAGAGGGTATTCAGGATGATTCCGTTCTGGAGGCCATCGCTGCTGTTCCGCGCGAACGGTTTGTGCTGAAGTTCCAAAAACCGTTCGCCTACGAAAATCGGGCGTTACCGATTGATTGTGGGCAGACGATATCCCAACCTTATATTGTCGCATTGATGACCGAGGCGCTGGAACTTCAGGGGGATGAATCGGTTCTGGAAATCGGGACGGGAAGTGGCTATCAGACAGCCATTCTGTCTCGACTTGCCCGCCACGTGACCACAATTGAACGCTGGGAAGAACTCTCACGCCAGGCGAAAGAACGGCTTGACGGGTTGGGAATAGACAACGTAACGTTCCGCATCGGTGACGGGACGGAACCACTCGATACCGCGGAACAGTTCGACGCCATCATCGTGACCGCGGCGTCTCCCGATCTGCCGGAGCCTCTCCGAAAGCAGTTGAACGATCCGGGACGCATCGTCATTCCCATCGGAGGGGAATCGCTACAATCGCTGAAACGATACCGCCTGATGAATGGAAATTGGGAATCAGATTCTTTATGCGATTGCCGATTTGTCAAACTGATCGGGAAAAACGCCTGGAAAGTTTCTGACGATCATTAGAACTTCCGGACAGATGCCTCCTGCCGACATACGATGTCCGTACACGAATACACAAGCGAATTAGCTCCGGTACGGTGTTTCCATTCGATGTTATCAGTTATCATTCGGCCTTGTCCCGTTTGGATCGAATCGTCCCTTTTTTGATTGAAATCACCTTCGACCCATGCCAACCGATGAAGAACTGCAGTCGCGTCTGGTTTCATTAACCCGCGATTTGGTAATGATTCCCAGTACGGAATCGCGTCCGCAAGAGCGGAAACGCTGTTTCGAATTTCTGCATAATCATATCGATTGCCTCTCCGGGTTGCAGATCGACTACCTGACATGCAACGGGCATCAATCGATGGTCGCGCGACCGCAAGGGATCGAAGCTCCCGAAATCCTGCTCTGCGGACATCTCGATGTGATCGAGCACCCGGATCCCGATTGTTATCATTCGACCGTCAGACAGGGGCGCATTATCGGCCCCGGTACAGGCGATATGAAGGGACAAAATGCAATCCTGCTGGAGTTGATGTGTGCCTTTCATACAAAATTTCCCGGAATCTCCCTGGGGCTTGTCCTGACTTCCGATGAAGAACGTGGGGGTATCGATGGTGTCCGTTATTTATGTGAGGATGAAAATCTGCGTTGCGGCACCGCCATTATTCCCGATGGTGGCTCGTTGAATGATATCACGACTGAGGAAAAGGGAGTCATTCATGTTCGTGTCACCTGCAAGGGGCGCGAAGCACATGCGGCCCGTCCATGGTTGGGGGACAACGCACTGGAGTTGCTGATGGAACGCCTGACCGTTCTGAAAAGACACTTTTCGAACTACTGGCCCGACCAGGCAATTGAGGAGCAGGTGAATCACTGGTTTCCAACGTGCAGCGCAACTGTCTGTGAAACGATCAACAAGCAGGCGAATCGAATTCCCGCGACAGTTTCTGCAGTCATGGATATCCGCTTTCCGCCGACGCATTCAGTAAAAACAATGTTGGAAGAAATCGCTTCTGTACTGGGCGAAAACTGTGTCCTGGAACCATTGATGACGGCAGAGCCGACGCATCTCGATCCCGACCCGCTTTTCTGTAAAATAACCGAACAGACAACTGGTTCTCCTGTTCGACACGTTCGCGCTTCCGGCGGCAGTGATAGCCGTTTTTTCCGCCAATATGGGATTCCCGTCAACCTCTCCCGTCCGTTGGTCGGCAATCTCCACGCGGTTGATGAATGGATCGATATCGATTCGATGCTCACCTATTACAAAATTTGTGAGCGCTACATCGAGCAAAAATTGAATCCATAAGCCATAAACTCTCAGAACGAAACAGCGAACGAAACAACAGCCCTCGCGCCCACTGTCGAATGAGGATGCTCTTGAAGGCAGATGTGATGCACTTGAAGAAAGTGTCTGCGCAACTCGCTCTCATTTTACGAGATGACTTTACGCGATGATTTCCTTCACCACATTACCGAACAGATCGGTCAGCCGGTAATCTCTGCCGGCGAAGCGGTAGGTGAATCTTTCGTGATCGTAGCCGAGCAGATGCAGCATCGTGGCGTGCAAGTCGTGGGCGGAAACCGGATTTTCGACCGCTTTGAAACCGAAGTCGTCCGTCGCTCCGTAAATGGTGCCTCCTTTAATGCCCCCACCTGCGAGCCAGAGCGAAAAGCCCCAGTGATTGTGATCACGTCCTTGTGATGCACCTGTGCCGCCCGTTCCCATTTCGACAGCGGGAGTCCGTCCAAATTCTCCTGTACACAAAATGAGCGTTTCATCGAGAAGACCGCGCTGTTTCAGATCCATAATCAACGCCGCGATCCCCTGATCACATTGGTTCGCGACCGCGCGGTGGGAATGTTTAATATTCGAGTGACTATCCCACGGCTGTCCGCCGCCGTGCCACGTTTGAACGAAGCGCACCCCACGTTCGACAAGCCGCCTCGCCATCAGCAACTGTCGGTTTTGCGGGCCTTTTCCATACATTTTGTGGATGTGATCCGGTTCCTGATGAACATCAAACGCATCCGTTGCTTCGACCTGCATTCGGTAAGCCAGTTCGAACGAATGAATACGAGCTTCCAACGCAGTCTCTCCGGGACGGCTGGCCAGATGTTTCGCATTGATTTTTCGCAACAGATCGAACTGTTCCTGCTGTTCCTGCTGCGTCAATCGGGTATTGCGAACGTGATTGATCATCTTTTGCGGATCGGTGATCGAGGTATCGACGTGCGTTCCCTGATAAGCCCCCGGCAAAAATGCGGAACGCCAATTGGCAGCCCCGCCAACCGGCATTCCGCCCGGGCAAAGAGCGATAAAGCCGGGCAGATTCTGATTCTCACTCCCCATTCCCCAAGTGAGCCACGACCCGAAACTGGGACGCACGAGTCGTTGATGCCCGGAATTCATCAGCATCAATGACATTTCGTGACTCGGCAATTCCACATGCATCGAGCGAATAACTGCCAGTTCGTCTGCACATCGTGATAGATGCGGAAACAGATCGCTGATCGGGATGCCGCTTTCCCCGTGCTTTTTGAACTTGAAGGGAGAGGGAAGCGCGACACCGGTTTTGCGTTCCGTCTTCAGGTTTTCAAACGGCAGCATCTGTCCGGCCCGTTTGGTCAATTCCGGTTTCGGATCGAATGTATCAACCTGCGACATGCCTCCATTCAAAAAGATATGGATGACGTGCTTCGCCTTGCCGGGGAAATGGGTGAGCTGACCGGACGCAGAAGCAGAACTCTCCTTGCGAAGAATGTCTGTTAACGCCAACGCACCGACACCCATACCGCTGCGTTGCAGAAAACGACGCCGTGAAAAATGCTGTTGATTGTTCATCATCTAATCCACAAAAATGAACTCATTGGAGGCAAGAAGAGCATGGGCCAATCGTTGCCAGGGAGTTGTCTTTGATTCCTTCTCCTGTTTCTTTTGTTTCTTTTGCGATTCGATATAATTGATCGCAAGCTCGATCTCCTCCGGCTGAGGTGATCGGGAAAATATCCGTCGATACAGAAACTGAACCCGCTCTTTATCATTCGGGGCAGAAACAAATCCCTTCAGCGATGTCAACGCGATGGCCCGATCCTGAATGAAATCCGAATTCAGCGCGAACAGCGTCTGCTGAGGCACATTCGTTTCCGGTCTTTTGGCGGTACAGGTACTCGAATCGGCTGCATCGAACGTGCTGGCCAAACTGGAGACGATATCACGGTTGATGAATCCGTAAACGGTTCGCCGGGGAATCGTTTTTTTGGCGTAGAGATCAAACGGTTTACCGCCAATGCCAGGGTTCAATTCGCCTGAAACAGCCAGCATCGAATCTCGCATCGCTTCGAGATCGAGCTTTCTACGAGGCATCCGCCAAAGCAGTCTGTTGTCGGGATCGATCATCCTCGCTTCACGGTTTTCGATCGAACGCTGCTGATACACTGCAGAGAGCATGATCCGCTTGTGCATTTTTTTCATCGACCAGCCATCTTCCTGAAACGTCACAGCCAGATAATCGAGCAACTTCGGATGTGTTGGAGGATCGCCCCGTGTGCCGAAATCGTCCGGAGTGCGAACCAGTCCGCGACCAAAATGATGCTGCCAAATCCAGTTGACGATCACCCGGGTTGTCAACGGGTTCGACGGATCGACAATCGCTTCGGCCAACGCCAGCCTTCTTTTCCCAGCCGGGAAGCAGGTTTCCTTCCCCCTGGACAAGGCAGACAGAAACTTCGCCTGAACCGGGTCGGCTCGATCGATCGGATTCCCTCTGCGAAACACGTGAAACTGTTTGGTCTGTTTTTCCTCTCGCAGCGTCATCGCTCGTGGAGGCGACCCAGGCGAAACCAGGTGCAAATTATCAATCGCCCCTTTGAGACCGCGTACCTTGTCGTGTATCGGTCGGTTCAACAAGGTGACCGCGATTTCCTCTTTCATTTCGGTTGGCGTTCCCGGTTTGTAAAGATGTTTTCGCAGTTGTCGATTGATAGCACTGTTGACATTCAGATGCTTGACATCTTCATCCGGGATAACGGTTGCTCCCTCAACTGCTTCAAGCGATGTCGCGATTAAGCTTTTCAGCCACTGTTGATGGACTTGCGCAAAAAGATCGCCATACGCATCGGCTACTTCCATTAACGATTTCGGATTCTTCTTTGTGATCGCTTCCAGAACACGCGGGTTCCATTTGGGAGTCGTCGTGTTCAACGTGTGCATCGCCGGCCACTTGGCAGGATCACCATTTTCTTTCGTCAGCTTTTCCATCAACGCGGCACATTGCTTCTGGAAATCTTTTTTATCGAGTTGAGCGAGTTTCTTCCACGGGCCGAACACGGGGTCTTCTTCACTCAACCCGGCCAGATACTTACGCCACAATTCCAACACCAGCGGGCGAACTTCATCCGTGCGATAGGAAAGAAAAGCCGTGGAAAGATCCTGCTCTGGCGTTCCTTTGGCCAGTTCTTTCAGATACGCCCCGACCTGCATTTTCAGGCGGCTACGCATCACCGCGGTTTGATCGCGAGCCATGTCGTCATGTGTTTCCTGCCTGTTTTTCAACTCTTTTTGGTACTTGCGATAGGCGGGTGTATCAGCCGGTTTGCCGACCAATGGAAACATCTCCGGCGTATGACTGCTGGCAAGTGTCGCATACAAACTGTAGTAATCTTTGGTCGAGATGGCATCGAATTTGTGATCGTGACACCGCGCACAGGCAACCGTTAAACCCATCAGCCCGCGCGTGACCACATCAATCTGGTCATCAATTTTATCATGCGGATTTCGGAACTGCATACCAACCGTTAAAAACCCGAGCCCGGCCAACGCCGGATCATTCTCGGCTAGCCCCAGTTGATCAGCCGCGAGTTGTTCCTTAATGAACTGGTTGTAGGGTTTATCTTCATTGAAAGAGCGAATGACGTAATCGCGGTAGGTGTAGGAAAACGGAAAGCGGACAAATCCGATCGCGCTCCCGCCATGTGTATCGGCGTAGCGGGCAATATCAAGCCAATGCCTGCCCCATCGCGGGCCATACTGAGGCGACGCCAATAAGCGATCGACCACCTTTTCAAACGCATCTTCAGATGGATCATTGACAAAAGCCTGCACCTGCTTCCAGGTGGGAGGCAAACCGATCAGATCAAACGTCGCCCGACGAATTAATTGTTCGCGCGAAACCGCAGGGGAAAGCGTAAGATCATTCTTTTGCAGCTTTTCCAGAATGAACCGATCGATCTCCGTTTTCGCCTGCTTCTGGGCAGCAGGCAATTCCGGCTTTCGGATCGCTTCAAACGACCAATGCCCCTCGTACTTCCCGCCTTGCTGAATCCATTCACGAAGGATCGCGATCTGTTTCTGATTCAATGTTTTGCCCGATTCAACCGGGGGCATTTTTGAATCTTCATCATCACTTACAATCCGCAAAAAGAGTTCACTTTCTTCCGGTTTCCCGGGAACTATGATGTGATCTTCATCTGCCGGTTTTATGTCCAGTCGCAAATCCGCTTCTCGCGTCTCGGGATCCGTCCCGTGACAATGCAGGCAGAACTCGGCCAATATCGGACGCACCTGCTCGTTGAAACGAATTTCTTCTGCAACACAGATTTCTGTACTCCAGAAAAGAACTGCACTCAAGGAAAGAAAGGCAGGCATTGATAGCAACAAGCCCGAAACGACTGCCGAAAATTGAAAAGAATTTTTCACAATTCCTCTCCTTTGCTCATCTCGTCACTTTTCCGCTCGGCGACGGTTTGCGCTGCTTGCCCCGCTGAAAAGAAGGCGCGAAATCCGGTCACGTGTTCTCTTACCAGTTGCTCCATGACTTCCGGATCACCTGCCTGTAACGCGGCCAGCAAAGCTCGATGCCCTCGGACTGTCTCTTCACGGGTTTGATCAGTGACGGCACTATGATTGCGGTGCATCCCCGCAAGCCAGAGTTCCAATTGCGGACGCAACCCACACCAGGCAGACATCAACCGCGAATTGCCCGCCGCCCGAATGATTTCTTCATGGAAGGCAATGTCAAGATGAGTCAGCTTCAATAAATTCTGTTCCTGTGCAGTCAGGCGTATATTTTCCTGCATCGCATTGACCGCCTCGTTCGTCATGCGCGAACAAGCTAGCGTCGAAGCCGCCAGTTCCAGAATTTCCCGAAACTCGATGATTTCGACCGCATCCGCTTCTGTCAGTTTACGAATGACAGCTGTGCCACGCTCATTGAATTCGAGTAGCCCATCGCTGGCCAATCGGAATTTTGCCTGCCGAATCGATGCCCGACTCACCCCCAATTGAGACGCCAAAGCCGCCTCGGCAAGCGTAGCACCGGGCGCTAACGCCCCCGATAAAATCGCCTCTCGCAGCTGAAATTCGACATCATCAGCCACCAGTTGCTTTTGAATTCGACGAAGGGGAGGAACCTTGACCGGTTCGACGGCAGGGATAATCTGTTCGGTTTGCATCGACACATCGTACCACGTCGACGGTCGACCGTCAACTGATTTTCGAAACAATCTGCTTTTGAGAGAACCTTTTGAGAGAACAAAGAACAGCGAGTGTCGAGACGCACCCTTAACACAGGTAACACAGGTAACACAGGCACGGCTTATTTCATCCCTCATTCGGTGCGTGACAACGTATCCTGTTTTTTCTGTACCGTTATTGAAATGGAATTAACCACACAGGCGCGGAGAGCACCAAGAAAAGAATATCGGGTGACTGGTATTTGGGAAGGAATTTCGCGCCAGGACCCTTGTTTATGTTTTGTGCCACGGCTCTGTGAGAGGTGGTAATTATCGCTATTGTAGTGGGG
>JALTOP010000395.1 GCA_027000105.1 Planctomycetaceae bacterium
ACCGGTTCGATTTGAATCGGACGATGCGTCAGAACAGATTGATGGGAATATCTCGTGGATCAGTCCGGAAATTGATCCACAAACCCGCACCATTCAGGTGCGTGTGGTACTCGATAATTCGCAGGGGCTGTTGAGAGATCGCATGTATGGCACCGGGCATATTATTTTGCGGGAAGAACCGAATGCGATCGTGGTTCCCAAAATTGCGGTGCAATCAACAGCGGATGCCCACTTTGTGTTCGTGCGTGACAAGAACTACTTCAAAAAGGATGCCCCAAAGGTTTTTTATGTGCGACAGGTGCGCATCGGGGCCTCCGATGATGAATTTACCGAACTTCTCGCCGGGGTTCTTCCGGGGGAAGTCGTTGCGACTGAAGGAAGTTCTGTTCTGCTCGGTCAACTTTTACGCAGCAATCTGGGAGCAGGTTGCGGCTGTCATCAGGAAGACTGAAAGGAACAACCATGGATCTATTAAATCGTGTTATCGATTTCTCGTTGCATAACCGTCTGGTTGTTCTGTTGGGAGTTGTTGCCGCCGCGGTGGCGGGAACGGTGGCGTTGCGCAATCTGGATATCGATGCCTTCCCCGATACTACGCCGGTACAGGTGCAGGTCAATACCATTGCTCCGGCGTTGGCTCCGGAAGAGGTCGAGCGGCTGATTACATTTCCGATTGAATTGGCGATCAGCGGGCTCCCCGGACTGGAGGATGTTCGTTCAATTTCCAAGTTCGGGCTTTCGCAGATTGTCATTATCTTCGAGGATGGAACCGACATCTATTTCGCCCGGCAGTTGATTAACGAACGGCTTTCAACGGTTGAGCTTTCCCCCGGAATTGAACGTCCGAAAATGGGACCGGTTGCGACGGGACTCGGGGAAGTGTTTCATTATGTTGTGACCGGTCAGGGAACCGAACCGACCGAACTACGAACGATTCACGATTGGGTGATCAAACCGCCCATGCGGACCGTTCCGGGAACGGCAGAGATTAACAGTTGGGGCGGATACAAAAAACAGTATCAGATTCGTGTCGATCCTGATTTACTGATCAAGCATGATCTCACTTTCAATGAAGTGGTGGAGGCTGCCAAAAAGAATAACCTGAATGTCGGGGGCGGCAACATTACCGAATCGAGCGGGATGCTGCTGGTTCAGGGATTGGGACGCACGACCGATATCGACCAAATCAAACAGATGGTCATTTCATCGAAAGATGGGGTGCCGATTCGCGTGCAGGATGTGGGCGATGTCATTATCGGCCACGAAATTCGTCGCGGAGCGGTTACGGCGGACGGAAAAGGAGAAGTCGTTCTTGGGCTCGGTTTTATGCTCATGGGCGAGAACAGCCACGAAGTGACCTGGGCATTGAAGGAAAAACTCGATTCGCTCAAAGGAACTTTGCCGCCCAATGTGCAGGTTGTTCCTGTTTATGATCGGACCGAACTGGTCAACTTCGTCATAGATACCGTTCGCAAAAATCTGTTTGAAGGGGGCCTGTTTGTCATTGCTGTTCTGTTCGCTTTTCTGGGAAATATCCGGGCGGCAACAATTGTCGCGATCGCAATTCCGCTTTCGATGTTGTTCGCTTTTTCGGGAATGTATCGCTTCGGAATCGCGGCCAGTCTGCTCAGTTTGGGAGCAATCGATTTCGGTCTGGTTGTGGACAGTTCAGTCGTGATGATTGAGAACTGCGTGCGTCATCTGGCTCACGATCAAAATAGCGGACGGGCTCGGCTCGATATCATTCGCGATGCCGCTGTCGAAGTTCGCCGTCCCACCATGTTCGGTGAACTGATCATCATGATCGTCTACCTGCCGATTTTGACGCTGGAGGGAATCGAAGGAAAATTGTTCCGTCCAATGGCGTTGACGGTTATCTTCGCCTTGATCGGGTCGATGATACTTTCACTCACTTTGATGCCGGTGCTGGCGAGTTTCTTCCTGCCGAAAAAAGTGGAAGAAAAAGAACCGTTCCTGATGCGAATTGCGCATGCGATTCATTATCCGATTCTGCAGTTTTCGATGCACCACAAAGCCGCCGTCATGGGCTTTGCCGCCTCGATTATGATCCTCGCTTTCGGGATGATCGCCCCGAATCTCGGTTCGGAATTTGTGCCCCGTCTTTCCGAAGGAGCGATTGTTTGTGGTGTGATCCGCCTGGCCGGGACCGATATCGATGATTCGATTCGCTCGAACACGCAAATGGAAAGAGCCGTTCTTGCTGAATTCCCGGATGAAGTGGAGCATATCTGGAGTCGCATCGGTGCGGCGGAGATTGCAACCGATCCGATGGGGATCGAACTGACCGATATCTTTATCACGTTCAAACCGCGCAGTGTCTGGAAGAAAGCCAAAACGCAAGCTGAGTTGACCGAAAAAATCGAGAAAGTGCTGCGTGATTTTCCGGGGACGAAACTCGGCTTTTCTCAACCGATTGAAATGCGCATCAACGAAATGGTTTCGGGAGTTCGGGCCGATTTGGGGGTAAAATTGTTTGGCGATGATTTCGATATTCTGGTTGAAAAAGCGGAGGAAATCGAAAATATCATCAATTCGATTGACGGAGCCGCCAACGTCAATACGGAACAGGTGACCGGACAGCCGATGCTGCAGATTAAAATCAGGCAGGATCAGATTGCCCGGTATGGTCTGTCTGCCAAGGACGTTCTCAGCCTGGTGGAATCGATCGGCAGTAAACCGGTCGGCGAAATTGTGGAAGGACAGTTGAGATTTCCTCTCATTATCCGCTTGCCGGAAATGGTGCGGGATAGCCCGAAAACCATCGCTGAAATGTTGATTTCCACTCCGAAGGGAGAACGAATTCCGCTTTCACGTCTCGCCACGGTGGAAGTTGTTTCCGGCCCTTCGACAATTACCCGGGAATGGGGACAGCGCCGCATTACCGTTACCGCCAACGTGCGGGGGCGGGACCTGGGAAGTTTTGTGGCGGAAGTTCGAAAGAAAATTTCTGAAGAGTTGTCACTTCCGCCGGGGAGATATCGTGTTGAATATGGAGGTCAGTTTGAAAATCTTCAACGGGCCAAACAGCGTTTGCTGATTGTCGTCCCGATCGCCCTTGCGCTGATTTTCATCCTGCTTTACATGACGTACGGAAACATGATCGATACATTACGCGTTTTCACCAGTATTCCGTTTGCATGGGTGGGCGGCATCTTTGCTCTTTGGCTGCGCGGAATGCCGTTTTCGATATCGGCAGGTGTCGGCTTCATTGCGATGTCCGGGATCGCGGTTCTGGATGATTTGATTCT
>JALTOP010000396.1 GCA_027000105.1 Planctomycetaceae bacterium
GCATGTGGGGCGTGATCCGATTGATCCCCAAATTCTGCTGGCCTTGTGGTTGTACGCGACCATCGATGGCGTTGGTTCGGCTCGGCGGCTGGATCGACTTTGCAAAAAGCATTTCGATTACCTCTGGCTGTGTGGTGGTGTGAAAGTCAATTATCACACGCTGGCTGACTTTCGAGTCAAGCATGTGGAAACTCTGGATGATCTTCTGACGCAAAGTGTCAGCACGTTATTGCATCAAGGATTAGTTGAACTGAACCGAGTGGCTCAGGATGGAATGCGAGTACGAGCTTCCGCGGGAAGCAGTTCGTTTCGTCGAAAACCTTCGCTGGAAAAATGTCTGGAAGAAGCCGAAGAACATCTCGAAGAATTGAAACGCGAAGCCGAAGAAGATGGTTCGGCTGAAGATCGCCGAGTGAAAGCAGCCAAAAAAAGAGCGGCCCGAGAACGAACCGAGAAAGTCAAAGCAGCTTTGAAGGAACGCGAAAAACTGGTGCCGAAGATGGAGCGTCGCAAAAAAGAATCGAGCGAAAAAGCTCGGGCATCAACGACTGATCCTGAAGCAAGAAAGATGCCCTTTTCTTTATCATAAAGTGGGGGTGATGGCGGTTTCCGTCCCGCTTACAATGTACAGTTTGCAACCACGACTGATTCTCTGGTCATTGTGGGAGTGGATGTCAATAACGAAGGAGCCGATGGCGGTTTAATCGGCCCGATGTACGATCAACTTGAAGAGAGATACCAAGAACAGCCAACTGAATACCTGGCTGATTGCGGTTTTGTTCAACTGCATGATATCACGAAACTAGAGACCGCCGGCACGCAGGTTTACATGCCCATTCGACATGCAGAAAAGAAACTCAAGGAAGGAAAAGACCCCTACATTCCCAAGAAGGGCGATAGCGAAGAAGTGAAACAGTGGCGAGCAAGAATGAAAACCGATGCGGCCAAAGAGATCTACAAGCAACGCACCGGGACCGCCGAGTTCCCAAACGCCGGCTGCCGCAATCGCGGGTTAACACAATTCAATGTGCGAGAGCTTACCAAAGTCAAAGCCGTTACTTTACTCCAGGCGATCAGTCACAATATCCAAAGAACATTCAATTTACGAGAGCTGAGCGGGTTATCGATAGTTTAAGAGAAGCAAATCGATCCAAATAGCGAAGAATCGCTTGTCAAACCAGAGACCGCCAGCAAGAGGGGCAAAGACAGAAAAGTTTCAATGAATAAAATCAGCCAACAAAAAGAAAATCACGACCGATGTAATCCAAAATTCATACGAAATTAAAAAAACAACGAAAATAATCCGCTGAAAAGCCGAATCGCAAAAAGATTCACACTCTAACAGCGTACCCCACGTCCCTGAAGTATTCGGCTAATTCTTTACAATTCCATTCTGTGCGGTACAATGTTCAGTGAAAATATAAATCCTGAGGCGGTAATGTCCCCACATCAATTCCAGATTTGCACAATATGATACCTCGTAGGTGTCATATTCAACATCATGCAGGTTAATAACAATTTATACGAATTAAAATGTCGCGGGCATGACTCGACCGAATCCACAACCCGAAATTACGGAAGACCTCAACTGCACTGGCTTGTCTTGCACGGACAAAGCCAAGGTTTGGACCTGCGTTGCTCTCTTCGTAGTCACGCTCTGGTCGATATTGATTGGTTCTCTTTGGATGATGCGGTCTCCTTGGCATCTTCTAGCCGCATTCCCTGCTACGATCATTGTCTGGCTCGTCCTGCGTGAATCGGTGATGGAAACCGCTGTGATCTTTGTCTTGCTTCTCTTTCTATTGTTCATCAGCAAAACGCCAGCGGATCGCCTCAGAACCTACTTGAATCCCTCCAGTGCGGAAGAGTCGGTTATAGAGGAGAACGTAAACTCGGCAGGAAGCAAGGGTGTGCTGTGCACACCAATTGTGATTCCCAATTCATGAATACATAGCCATCATAGCATTATTTACTCTTCAATTGTGGTACGCACAGCGAACCCTATGTCGCTACAATTCGGCCTCATTTACTCCGAGCAGTTTTTCGAGATGAAATCGCTCGATACCGAAAGATTTTTTCATCGAAAAATAGGCCGCTCTCGCTATGTCTCGCTGCTGTTGTGTGAGAGTGGGAGATCGAATCGAACGCAGGAGCAGGTTTTTGGCGGTATGTTCCATGTCGATAAATTCGATAATCCGGGAGCGATAGCCGAACGATTCCAATAACTGGCTGCGCAAGGCATCGGTCAACATGGCTGAAAAGCGTTCTCTTAAAATGCCGTGCTTCAACATTGGCTGTAAAACGGAAGAATCGACCTGTTTGAAAAGTTCATGCTGGCAGCAGGGCGATGCCAGAATGACGTGGGCCTGACAACGGACCGATTGAGCCAGTGCCTCATCGGTTGCCGTGTCACAGGCGTGCAGCCAAATGGCCAGATCGATGGGAGGATTCAGATTCGCTTCGGCAATTTGCGTCTGTTCAAAACGGATATCATCCAACTGCAGTTCCTCTTTGGTTCGCAGACAGGAATCGATCACATCCTTATTGGAATCGAGACCGAGCATATCAACCTGAAGGCCGAGTTTTTCGACAAGCAGGTGCCGCACCGCGAAAGTGAGGTAACTTTTCCCGCAGCCGTAATCGACAACTCGCACCGGTCGATCACGCGGGAAGTGATCCTGCAGATCGTGCACAAACTCGACAAATCGGTTGATCTGCCGAAATTTCCGGTACCTCGACCGATGCACCTTTCCTGTCGAGGTCGTGACCCCGGTGGCGACAAGAAAAGGGACAGGAACACCCTCCTGAAAGAGGTATTGTCTGGGAAGATCGTGACTTTTCGAAATGGGAACCGCCGCCGTTTTCAACCGATGTTGTGTCAGTTGGATATCCCCTTTTTTTGTCACGTATATCTGAAATTCTTCCCGAGTCGTTTTCAGGTGGGCGCTGCTGTAGACCTCGCTCAGCAGTTGCTTCAATTTTTTCAGCGACTGGGTGATGGTAAGATTTTGGTGTTTCTGACGGGACTGTTCATCGAACGCGGTCCATTGCCAGCGGTCTTCTTTTTTGATCCTGACCGGTCGCAAACGGTATTTTTTTGGAAAGCCGTCTTTCCCACTGCGAATTCCGGTCAGCGAGACGGCTTGCAACAGGTCGCCTTGAAACTGTTCTTCCAGCAGTTTCCACAGTTCTGTTTGTGTAATTTGAGGCATCAAGCAGTCGCCTTTCCGAGTCGTGTGCGGGCCATATGCGAGC
>JALTOP010000397.1 GCA_027000105.1 Planctomycetaceae bacterium
CCCTACCGGAAGAAAGGAATTCGTGTTGCAGCCAGTTGGATGCTGGAGCGCTTTCGTAAAAGCGATGGACTTGGTGCAATCTTTCCGCCCATTATCTGGTCGCTTGTTGCATTAAAATCGCTTGGATTTGAGGAGGACTCCGAAGAGTTTGTCGCCACCCGTAAGCATTTGGATGAACTGATTCTGGACAACCGAAACGTCCAAACGAACCTGGTCAGCCAGATGGAGTTTGAGGAATCGGCCGAGAAAACAGGCCAGCAGGTCGAAGAAACGATTCGTTTGCAACCATGTCATTCCCCGGTTTGGGATACGGCGATTGCCTCACTGGCGATAGCTGAAGCTGGTCAGTCGGAATGCGAACAGGCTCTCGAAAAAGCGGCCAACTGGTTACGGAGCAAAGAAGTCCGCTCACTAGGGGATTGGAGTATCACTCATCCGCAGACGGAACCGGGAGGCTGGTATTTCGAATACAACAACGAGTTCTATCCCGACATCGACGATACCGCCATGGTGTTGATGGCCCTTTCGAAAAATCTTCCCAACGATTTGTACGCAGACTGGTTTGCAGAATTCGTTCCAAGTTCCGAGGAAAAAGAAGAAACGAAGTTGACCACCCTTGTTTCCGGGAAAACAAAGCGTTGGCACAGCGCGATCGCCGATGTCACCCGCTTGCAACCGACGCTCGATGCGTTACGCAGGGGCGTGCAATGGCTGCTGGCCATGCAATCCGAAAATGGAGGTTGGGGCGCTTTCGATTCCGACAATAATCAGGAAATTCTCACACGCGTCCCGTTCGCCGATCACAACGCCATGATCGATCCGCCCACTGCCGATATCACTGCGCGTGTTTTGGAAGCGCTGGCAATGCTCGGAGTCGATCGTTCCCATCCTGCCGTCGAGAAAGCCATCAATTTCATCTGGAATGAGCAGCAGGAAGACGGAAGCTGGCATGGTCGCTGGGGCGTGAACTACATTTATGGAACCTGGCAGGTTCTGGTCGGATTAACTGCGATCGGTGTCGATCCCGAAGACCCGCGTTTACTCGATGCGGCTCATTGGCTCAAATCTGTCCAGCAACAAAATGGCGGTTGGGGAGAGACGCCCGAAACCTACGAAAAACCTGCCCTGAAGGGAACGGGGAATGTGACTCCCTCTCAGACGGCATGGGCAATTATGGGCCTGTTGGCCGTCAATCAGGGGAAAACCGAGGCTGTTCAGCGCGGAATCGAGTACCTGATAAAAACGCAACAGAAAAACGGAATTTGGAAGGAACCGGAGTTTACGGGAACCGGATTTCCACGGGTCTTCTACCTGAGATACCATCTTTACCCGATTTACTTTCCATTAATGGCCCTGGCGCGTTATCGTAATGTTGTAGCAAAAAGTTGATTGGCAACGACTCTGACCGTTTCTGGATGGAATGGCGATGAAGTCGTGCCGGATCAATTCGGGAAGGGGTCAACAAATAAACAGAGTAGTGAGTATGAAGAACCTCCGGTCAGGAGCCAGTCATGAGTAAAATGCCAGGTCGATTGGGAACTTTGCAGGCGCGCGATGTGATGTGTCAGGATCTCGTTGTCCTGACAGACACAATGACGCTTGAAGAGGCAACTGAGCTGTTGAAATCGCACAAGCATTCGGGGGCCCCCGTTGTCGATTGTCAGGGCAAACTGGTTGGCACCTTTTCCCTGCGTGACTTGACGGGACTGAAAGATACCACGACAAAATTCGAACGGCTACATCCGGATGCGGATTCTGGTATTGTCACCGCAGAAGCAATGAATCATATTCTCGAAAATAAAATTGGAAAAGAAACGGTTTCGCAGAGGATGACCAGAAATGCCCCGTCGGTTACGGAAAATGCATCGTTGATTGATGTTGCCCGTCTGATGTGCAGTTTTCACACCCATCGTGTTCCCGTTACCACCGTTAGCACGGAGTTGACCGGAATTATCACCACGATGGATATCCTTGCCGCATTGGTTCATACCGCTGACGAACTCGAAGAAGCCGATAGCTTACCCTCATAGACCGGTAACAATTGGTGCATGGAACCGGGAAAATTCGTTCCCGGCCAGTGATTCCCTGTTTTGAAATGCTGGACCTTCTACTGTTCCCACTCCCCCGATTCTGTTTCATAGATTATCCTGCTTGCATTGATTGCAGCGAAAATTGGAAAGCCAGATGACGAATAATGCAAACGAGTTGACACATTTTGATCAACAGGGAGCAAGCCGGATGGTGGACGTGGGAAACAAGGAGGAGACTCACCGCGTCGCTGTTGCCCGGGGCCAGATACGAATGCAACCCGAAACACTTCAGAAGATAGTCGCCAATGATTTCAAAAAGGGGAATGTTTTTGAAGTCGCACGACTGGCGGGAATCATGGCGACGAAACGGACTGCCGAACTGATCCCACTGTGCCACCTGCTGCCGTTGGAATCGACCGCGATTGAAATCGAACCGATGCAGCCGGATCGTGTGAAAATAACCGCAACCGTTTCGCTTCATGGGAGAACGGGGGTCGAGATGGAAGCCTTGACCGCGGTTTCGATCGCTGCGCTGACAATTTACGACATGTGCAAGGCGATCGATCGGGGCATGGAAATTGGCCCGATTCATCTACTGGAAAAATCAGGCGGGCGTAGTGGCCACTTCAAGCGGGAAGCGTAGAGGATTGACGGACAGACCGCGCGGAACCACCAACCGCTATTGATGCAAAAGGTATGCACGGGAACGGTTCATATCCGCCTCGCTCAGGCATCTTTTGAATCGCTGACGCTACCTTGTTCTGCTTCGAAGTTTTTACGTTGAATTGCGTCGTAAACTTCCTGTCGATGGATGCTGACATCCTTGGGAGCTTCGATCCCCAATCGAACTTTATCACCTTGAATGGAAATGACCATCAGGGAGATGTTATCTCCGATGATGATTTTCTCGTCCTGTTTTCTGCTTAACACCAGCATTTCATATCCCCGAAATGCGCCGAGATAATCGGCCTTCCTGATAAATACGATCCCTTGTTTCCCTTGTCAGTCGATTTGGCGATCCAACACCATCACCGCGATCGTTGCCTCAAAAAGAGCCAATCGACGGACTTCCTACTTCCTGTTGCACCAAGCATAAGGTCAGGGCAAGGCAATTTGATGTTGTTTCTTTTCAGGTTGGCACGACTTTTTACAATCGAGTCCAGATGAAACGATTATACGGATTGGAGCAGTCAAAGGTTATGGGAAAGAAT
>JALTOP010000398.1 GCA_027000105.1 Planctomycetaceae bacterium
GTCGTGAAGGGATTTGTTAAAAGGAGAGGCGTTGTTTTCAATTGTCGAATCTGATCGGAAATTCTCGAGGAGTTGCGGTTATGCTGGGTACCGAACTGAATGTTGCTGAGTACATGTCTCGTTTCGGGGAACTGATCAGCCAGTTGGATGCCTCTCGAATTTCCAGTCTTGGTGATGATATTTTTGCTGCCTATGAAGCGGGAAAAATGGTTTTCATCTGCGGGAACGGCGGGAGCGGTTCAAACTCTTCCCATTTTTGTGAAGACCTGGGAAAAAGCACGCTTGATCCCAAAGATTTTGAAAACGACGATGTCAAACGCCTGAAAGTCATGAGTTTGACCGACAACACCCCCTATATTCTGGCTTGGGGAAATGACGAGGGATTCGATCGCATTTTTGTCGAACAGCTAAAAAATTTCGCTTCACCCGGCGATTTACTGATTGCAATCAGCGGAAGTGGCAACAGTGAAAATGTCCTGAAAGCTGTCTCCTGGGCCAACAAACACGACCTGACAACCTGGGGAATTACCGGTTACGATGGCGGAAAACTGAGTCAAATCGCTCAAAAAGAATTTCACGTTCCGCTGGATGATATGGGGATGGTCGAATCGGCCCACATGCTCGCTTTTCATTGGATTCTCAACGATGTCCATGCTCGCATAAACCGTGTTGGCCGCTACTGTTCCGACGATCAATCTCGGCGAAAAACGGCGTGATTCTTCCGCAACGCCTGCCAGCCGGCAGAATATCCCGCTCACCAATCGCAGTACAAATAGTCACCAGTTCCGCTTGGGGAACCGCTTGGATCGTGGAACACGGTTCATGTGTTCACGCTGAAATGCGGGGCCAATCGGCCTGGTCTGGTGGAAGTTGAAACCGTTGGAATCGGGAAATTTCACATTCTGCCGGTTTTCAACGCACAATCAGACGAATACCATACTGCAAGGGTGTTGTTATTGTTAAATGTATGGCTGTTGGTCGCTTCTGTAGATTTCTGATCTGAGCAGGCGTTATAGAAACCGCTCCTGTCTGGTTTATCGGTTGATTCAACTCACTTTTCAGTTATCGGGTGTTTGATGTCGAATCAGGATTCGACAACTTTTATGGGTACGGTTCCTGGACAGGCACCTGCGCACCCGGTTCGCAGAAAGAGCCGTCACCGAAAAAAGAGAGCTTCCGAAAAGGTGTTCCGTTCATCAGGAGAGGTTCGCCCTGGTGCGGAATCACCCGATCTTCGTTCCTGTTTCGAGGACGGTTTTTCCCTGGCAGCTCTCTGGCAGTTTATAAGAAGCTGGTTGCGGACTGCTGTTGCAGCCGGCTACGGAATTTCGCTTTTGATCCACGCGATTGCTTTGTTGATCATGTCCTTCGTGGTGCTGAGCCAGATCGATTTCGATGAAGCGGTTATTTCTTCGATCGCCAGTGACGAAGAGGCTTCGCTGTTCGATGAGGTCGTCGATGTCCGTATGGATGTTCCGGAAGGTGATGTTTCATTGGATAAATCTCTCGAATCGATCAGCAACATGGATATGGCTGATTGGGCAGACAACCCCGTCGCGACCGGAGTTGAGGATTCGATTGAATCATTGTTCGAGAAAGAGGGAGCCAAAGGAATGGGAGGCGGGGGGTTTATGGCTCCTCCCAATTCCCGTGTTTTCAGAAAAGGGAGTTTCAGTGCCTGGACGATTCCGGATGATCCGGAACCGGGGCAGGATTACGCGATCGTGATTGTCGTCAAGTTGCCCAAACGCGTCAAAAGATATCGCGCTTCCGATCTGGTCGGGCTGGTTGTCGGAACCGATGGTTATCGCCAGACCGTCCCCGGTCCGCAATATGCACGTGGTAGCGTCTATCTTCCGATGAAAGATCACATGGCGAAACTTGTCGTCAAGGTTCCGGGCGGTGCTTCCCGCGTTCGCGACGTGATCAACATCCGCTCAAAGATGCTCAAAGAGAAACAGAAAATCGAGCTTGAATTCTAGCGCAGCCTCATCCTGCAGGCCCTCACTCTGCAGACGATAATGTATCAACTTTGGCAAGCAGCAACGGAGCCGGTATCAGAAAACAGAACCTGAAAAAAGCGGATCCTGAAATCAGGCCATGAAAGCGTACCGATTGCATAAACGATATTCATGGCGAACACAATTCACGTAAAATCGATTCAGCAGAGCGAAATACCCAATGCCCACCTATAAAACAGATGTTATCAGCCACCTCCTTCGACAATGGCTGACAAAGAGACTGGAAAGTGCCGCCGAGAACTGGATTGAGGAGCGGTGCGAATCGATCCGGAAAGGCAACTTACAGGCGCTTTATTTGGGGTTCGGGCTTGTTTCGCGGAAGATTCCCAAACTGGAACTCGGATTGTGTGGGGATGAGTTGGAGCAGGCCACACAGGCCCGTCCCGATTGGCAACCGGAGTTCTGGTCTCTCCAGGATGCGGCCAGGACACTGTTCGTTTTGGAGTACGCCGCGGCTCAACCGGAGCAGTTTCTTTCGGTTCTGGATCATTTGTTTTCAGCAGGTGAAGTTCATGAACTGATCGCTTTGTATCAGGCGCTTGCTGTTCTGCCGGAGCCGGAACAATTAAGACAGAGAGCCGGCGAGGGAATCCGCACGAATATGCAGAGCGTTTTCCGAGCCATTGCCCACAGAAATCCTTTCCCCTGCGAGCAGCTTGATGAAGGAATGTGGAACCAGATGGTTCTGAAATGTCTGTTTATTGGAGTGCCGTTGCATCCCGTGTTCGGTCTGGATTCCCGAATCAATCCCGCACTTTCACAAATGCTTTGTGACTATGCTCACGAACGCTGGGCGGCAAAGCGAACAGTCCATCCGGAATTGTGGCGATGTGTCCGTCCCGAAATGACACCCAACGCCTTGGAAGATTTGCAACGGGTCATCGAGCAGGGGGATGAACTGGAGAAACAGGCCGCTGCGTTGGCACTGGCAGCCAGTTCGTTACCGGAAGCGGAGGAACTGTTGAAGACAAAGCAGCCGGATCAACTTGCTGAAATCGAAGCCGGGACGTTAAACTGGGATTCGATCTATCATGCTTTACAGGAAGGATGTCCGGCGTAAGCAGATCGTGTGAAACTATTTGTCAAGTCGCTTCAAAAATGGAAACGGCAGGCGTTTCAGTTCGGCATCCAGATCGAGAATTTCCTGATCATCGGGACTGACTGCGTCCCCCTCAGCGAGAATACCGAGATTGGTTAGGATGACTTTTTCCCCCGGTTTCAGGCCGGATTCAATGATGCTTAATGACTGGATTTTCGACTTCTGCCGAATGGCACGTTTTACCACTTTCTTTTCTTGCACGACAAAAGCACTGTTGTGATAGACGGCTTCACGCGGGATCAGAATGGCATTTTCATAAACAGGGCCATCGATACTGAGACTGACAAACATTCCCGGCAAAAGCGGAGAGGCGTTCTCTGAATTGTCGACGACAACAAAAACCTGCACGGTTCGTGTTTGCGTATCAGCCAACGGGGCGGTGCGGGTCACGACGCCTTTCCAGGTTGTGGAGGCACCTGAACCGGTGCGAATGGTTGCGCGTGGATAATTTCCGTTGCGAATTTCAGAGATGATCTTCAGGTAATCGTGAAGGGGAATGCCGACCGGAATTTCTACCCGGTCGAAATTGATCACCGTGGCCAGGGGGTCTCCAACTCTCACGTATTGTCCACGTTCTACAAAGATTTCGCTGAATTGTCCTGAAACGGGCGAAGTGACGGTCGTTCGTTTCAGGTCGAGTTGGGCGATTTCCAGATCGTTCTGATGGGTTTGAATACGTGCGAGAATCTGTTTTTTCCGAAACGGAATCAGGGTGTATTCCGTTTCAATCTGCATTTTCGCATCTTCGTATCTGCTCAGATCAAGCTCGGCTGTCGTCAAATCGCTGGGGGAAGCAATTCCCTGATCGAGAAGATTCTTGATACGATCATACTCTTTGCGAAACACCGCCACATTTTTCTTCTGGAGTTCCAGACGGCGTTTCAGATTCGCGGCTTCCTGATCAAGTCGTTCCAATTCCGCCTGATCTTCCCGCAAGCGGTCTCTGGCCTGATCAACTCTCTCCTGATACGTTTGCGGATCGATTTGAACAACCAGATCGCCCTCCCGTCGCTGCGATTCCCCCTGGCTGTTTGTGGTGAACTTCACAGCCGAAACAGCCTGACCAACTTTCAACGGTTCAATCGTTTCCACGATTTCGCCCGCGACCTGGGCAGAGAGAGTCACTTTTTTCATCGCGCGAACCGTCCCGAAACCCCGGATCAGTTCCTGAACGGTTGCAGATTCTGTTTTGTAGACCTGAACGGAAACAACCCGCTCGCCCGGTTTGACGCGCGACGGTTTTTTCTTCAAAGAGATGAAATAACTCGATGCTCCATAACCGGCCCCCCCGACAAGCAGCATCAGCACAACGGTGACGGTCAACGAGAACAGCAGGCGATTCGCCGGTGCTTGCGGATCGGACACGGAGCCCGTTCTTCCGCCCGGAGATGTCGCTCCCCGGGAATCTGCTCCATCTTCAACAGACTCCGGGGCTTCTACAGGCTCCGGGGGAGATTCGCTTGTCGCTGTATCCATTTCAATCGGGCTTGTATTCTATCGTCTGTTGCGGGTTGACTTGTGTTTCAGCCGGAAGAGACCGAAAATCCGGCGAGTTTCATACTTTCCTGTTGTTTCCTGTTACCGGTGATTATAGCAGAGGACAGGGCGAAGTCAGCCCTAAATTTCAAGATGCCTTTTATTAGAATCGAGCGACTGGACGATCCCAGACTGGATATTTACCGCAATCTTCGCCAGAAGAATCTGATTCGGCAATCCGGCTGCTTTATCGCAGAGGGCAGGAGAGTTGTCGAGCGACTGCTTGAGAGTCCATACGAAGTGCAATCTCTGCTGTTGAGTGAAAAACGTGTCGACGCCCTGGCCGGGCGGCTTGATGAGAAGATCGATCTGTTCGTTCTTGCTCAACAGGAAGCCTCCCGGTTGATCGGATTCCGGTTTCACAACGGCGTACTGGCCTGCGCGAAACGATTGGAGAACCCATCGCTGGAATCGATGATTCAACACTCTTCTGACAGAAGCCCGATCCTTGTCTGTTGCCCGAAAATAACGGATCCCGATAACCTCGGATCCCTCATTCGTTTGGGAGCGGGGTTTGGTGTGCAGGGAATCGTGCTGGGGACGGGTTCTGTCGATCCCTACATTCGACGGGTCATTCGGGTCTCAATGGGGACGTTCTTCAACGTGCCGATCCGAATGGATAACAACCTGTTCAATGAGCTGAAATCTCTGCGGGAACAGAACAGATGCAGAATTGTCGCAGCAGAAAAAACAGACCAATCGCAAGCTCTGGGCAACTTCAGCGGCTTTGAAAAAACAGAAACTGTAAAAACAGAAACTGAAAAAACCGGAACCGTAACAATCGAATCCGAAAAAAAAGAAACAGAAAAAATGACCGGCCTCGATTCCGTTCTCGAAACAGATCCCGAAGCACAAGATCGTCTTACGGTACTGCTTTTAGGGAATGAAGCAGAGGGGCTGGATTCAAAATGGCTTGAGATGGCTGACAGGATACTGCACGTACCGATGCAGCAGGGCGTTGATTCATTAAATATCACCCACGCAGCGGCGATCTTTCTGTATGAAATGACCCGTAATCGTCAAGGTCTCAATTGTACGTAGAATGTGAACGTGTTACTTTCAGATCTCTGTCTGTGGCAAATTTCCCGAGGCTCGAAACAGCTTCGGCAACAATCTCCATCACGTCTGTCATTTCAAAGAAGATGAGTCAATTCGATGAATCCGACAAAGTTGAATCTGCAATTCCGATTGATTTCTTTTTGTGTCATTCTCCTGTTGGGTCAGCAGCTTTGGGGGATGGAAAGCCCGGCTGAACAGCCCGACTCATTTCCGGGCAGGAAATCGGATTGGAACGGCTTTGCGAGATACGATTTCAAGGTCGAACGGTTCCCTGTTCTTGTTGTTGTCCCGCATAAAGCTGCCGCGGGGAAGCCTTGGGTCTGGCATGGGGAGTTTTTCGGGCATAAACCAGCCCCGGACATCGCCCTGCTGAAAAAAGGCTTTCACATTGTCTACATGAGCATACCGAATATGCTTGGTTCTCCTGAAGCGGTTGAACACTGGAATCTGTTTTATCGGGAGTTGACCGAAAAATACGGTTTTGCAAAAAAAGTGGCCTTGGTGGGACTTTCCCGAGGAGGGCTGTACTGCTACAACTGGGCCGCTGCGAATCCGGAAAAAGTGGCCTGTATTTATGGTGATGCCCCTGTTTGCGATTTCAAAAGCTGGCCGGGCGGTTTTGGAAAAGGGAAGGGCAGCAAAGTCGAGTGGCAGCGGGTACTCGATCGTTACGGCTTCAAAAGTGAAGAAGAAGCTTTAGCTTACAAAAAGAATCCCGTTGATAACCTGGCACCGTTGGCGAAATATCACGTCCCTTTGCTGCATGTTTATGGAGAGGCCGACGAAGTGGTGCCCTGGGACGAGAATACGGGAGTAGTCGCATCGCGCTACCGCCAGATGGGGGGACGGATCGATCTGATCGCCAAGCCGGGCGTGAAGCATCATCCTCACAGTCTGCACGATCCCAAGCCGATTGTCGAATTTATCGCAAGAAATGCCTCGGTGGGAAAAAAGCGACCCCTTCCGCGTCACCGTAATGATCCGGTCGGCATCCGATCGGCAACGCTCGAACCGTCAAAAAAAGTGGTTTACAAATTGGTTGATGAGCACGAACTTTATCTGCATGTTTTTGAGCCTGAAGATTTTCAATCTGGTGATCGCCGCCCCTGTTTTCTGGTCATTCACGGTGGGGGATGGGTCGGGGGCGAGCCTCGCAGAATGTATCCTTTTGCCGACCACTTCGCAAAACGGGGAATGGTCGGGATCAGCCTGGAATATCGACTATGCAACAAATCGAAGGGGATTACCGTTTTTGACTGCGTCAAAGATGGCCGCAGTGCCGTGCGGTTTATCCGTTCGCATGCCAACTCGCTCGGCATCGATCCGCAGCAGATTATCGTCAGCGGTGGTTCGGCAGGCGGGCATGTTGCCTTGGGAACGGCTCTGTTCAACCAGGTGAATGACACAAACGATCCTGTTGATGTTTCGCCCGTCCCGAATGTTCTTGTTCCCTTATTCCCTGTGATTGACACCTCTCCTGCCGGTTACGGAAACCAGCGGATTGGAAAACGCTGGCGGGAACTTTCACCCGTTGATCATGTCAGGAGCGGTTTACCTCCCACGATTATTTTTCACGGAACCAGCGACACCGTCACCCCATTTGCCGGGGCGAAAAAATATCAGGAATTGGCGATCCAAAAAGGGAACCGCTGTGAACTCGTTGTCCGCAAGCAGGGCAAACATGGCTATTTGATGTTCGACGACAAACTGTATCTGGAAACCTTGAAACAGATTGAGGATTTTCTGGCTTCGTTGAAGTAATCGTCACCTCGAATCAGGCCGAAAAATATTGAACTGGATGGAGAAGGCTGTGATGTTTCGTCGTCATTTCTTGCAGAATCTTGCGGTTGGTTCCTCTGTTGCTTCATTTTCCCTGTTTACGTTTGCGAATAGCCCCGGCCCTTCAGCAACGCAACCGACACGAATAAAGGTGGGACAAATCGGCACCAGGCATGCCCATGCGAGCGGGCAAATCCGCACCCTGCGTGCGTTATCCGGTCTGTACGATTTCGTTGGTTATGTCGAACCAGATGAAGCCCGCTACAGGCAAATTGCAGAGACCGCACCGTATCGAGGAGCAAAACGGCTGACGGAGAAAGAATTGTTTTCCACACCGGGCTTGCAGGTGATTGCCGTTGAGACGGAAGTTTGCGATCTGCTTTCCACTGCCCAGCGTTGCATTGATGCCGGCTTTCATATCCATCTCGACAAACCGGCAGGAGAATCACTGAAGCAACTTGAAAAGCTGCATCGTACCGCGGAAGAAAAGTCTCTGACGATTCAAATGGGATACATGTTCCGATACAACCCTGCCTTTCAGTTTTTATTTCGAGCTGTGCGCGATGGCTGGCTGGGGAATCTGTTTGAAGTTCACGGAGTGATGAGCAAAAAAGTTCCCGAGGCAAGACGCCGACAGTTGGCACGTTATGCGGGGGGATCGATGTTTGAACTCGGTTGCCATCTGATCGACCCGTTGTTCCATCTGCTCGGTGTGCCGGAGAATGTTGTCAGTTATAACCGACAGACCATCAAGGGAGATCCGCTGTTTGATAATATGCTCGCCGTTTTCGAATACCCCAGAGCGACCGCGACAATAAGAAGTTCTGTCGTGGAAGTTGACGGAGGTCGCAGGCGGCAATTCACCGTTTGCGGGACAAAAGGCACGATCGAAATCAAACCACTGGAACCGGCTGCTTTGACACTCACGCTGGAAAAGCCGATGGGGGATTTCAAAGCGGGAACACAGACGGTCGTGCTGCCGAAATCGGAAGGAAGATACCACGGTTGCTGGAGAGATTTTGCCCAGGTCATTCACGGAAAAAAGCAGCTTCCGTTTACTCATCAACACGATCTCGCTGTCCAGAAAGCGGTTCTGACCGCCAGCGGTTTGCGAAAGTGGAATGATGACTGATGCAACGTAACCATCCAACTTGGGAGAGATGTCAGAGATGTCATAACAGGGCCGACACTCAGAACGGATCCGTTGCAGAGTGCGTCATGTCAACGGGGAAGATATTTCCAGCAGATCGACCGCGGGGCGATTATTGCAGAAGATTGTCGCCAATCGCCCATAGGTGACTGTTTTCTCCGGACAGGCAAAATATTCAGAGAGTCTCGGCCCGGTCTCAACCTTCAAAATTGCTCCCAAATCGATGTGACGCAGCACATTATGTTGGATGAGCACTCGCCCCAATGGGGTTTTTTCGTCGATGATCTCCTGCCGGACGTCTTCGGTCACATATTCGAAATTAAAGCGGACGATCCCGAACTGCACAACTTCGTCTGTCCCCTGTTTCAGAAGCAGTATTTCCCGTGTGTAATTCCCATCCTGTTGCTGTCTGTCCAAAACCCGCACCTCCACCGAACAGCGATGGTAGTTCTCCATCGTGACGGTCATGTGATGCTCATGCACGAGCATACTTTGATACGGTTCCGGAACGGTCGAGGCGGGAACATGTTCTGCCGAAGCGAGCAGCTGTCCGCTATTCGGAAACAGCTCCAATAACGAATTGAGTTCAACTAACGGATTCACGATATCTTTATGCGGGGCCGATTTTTCCAAAAGGTCGGGTTCAACAATATACCCGGTCATTCCAGGTGCTATTACAACAGAAGCGAATGCGTGCTTCAAGCTGCACCACGGTATCGTTACGTTCAGACTGAAAAATTATTCGTGACGGAGTGCCTCTATTGGATCGAGTTTTGCCGCTGATTGGGCAGGATAAACACCGAAGATGATTCCAATGGCAACGGAAATCCCGAACGCGGTTGGCAGACTCCACCAGGCGATTCTGGGTTCCATCTGGATAAACAGGTTTCCGAAGTCCGATCCTCCATCCCCGGCCAGATCCAGACTGTTCACGGCGATAAATTTGATGAACCTGAATGCAAGCGGGGTCAGCAATCCCAGGATGACACCAATGATGCCCCCGGTGCCGGAAAGGACGATTGTTTCCGTGAGAAACTGATGGATGATATCCTTGCGCCGGGCTCCGAGAGCACGTCTGATGCCGATTTCCCGTGTTCGCTCGGTAACAGTGGCCAGCATGATATTCATAATGCCAATTCCCCCCACAATCAGGCTGATTGCGGCGATGGAACCGAGAACCATATTGAAAATTGTCCGCAACTGATCAGCCTGTTTCAGCAGTTCCAACGGAACAACCACGGCGTAATCGTCATCGGTCGGGTGATGTTTTTTAAGCGACTCCTTGACGACATCGGCTGTCACCAGAACATCCTTCCGGTCTGCAACTTTTAAGGTAATTTGGCTCAGCTGCACTTCCTCTGCGGAAAACGAACCGGAAGTTGCCCGAATAATCAAATCGGTAAACCGGCTGCGGAAAGTCCTCAACGGGATATAGACGTCGTTGTTGTAGTCCTGAGCGGCGAGGCTGCCACCAATTCCGGCTGAACCGACTCTTTCCTTCATGTAGCCAACAACCTGATACGGCTGATTGTTGATCAGAATGGTTTTCCCCAACGGTTCTTCATACGGAAACAGGCTTTCTACCACCTTGCTGCCCAACACAGCGACATTCTCGACGCGCGCTTCATCCTGATCGGCAATAAAACGTCCCTGCGCAACCTCAATATGATTCAAATCCTTGTAGTTGGTCGAACAGCCAACAACACGCACACCGGTTTTTTTCGAATGATAGCGGGCTTCATGACTCGTTTCCCGAATTGGAACGACATCGGAAACGGTCGTCAATGTTCCCTTGAGCAGATTGTAATCCTTCCACAACAGACCGTAACGCAGAACGCGGGAATTGCGCGTGTTATTCGAACTGCTGGCTCCCTCGGGCGGTTTGACACTGCGGACAATTATGTTGCTTGCGCCCAGTTTGAGAACCTGTTCCTGTGCCTGCCGGGACGCTCCCTCACCAATGGCCAGCATGGCAATCACCGAAAAAACACCAAAGACGATCCCCAGCATCGTCAGTCCGGAGCGCAGACGCTGCAGCAACAGGCTCTTCAAAGCCAGATGGATCGTGCGAAAAAAATGGTAAGATTTCATGAATAGTTGGCGTCACATAAACTGCTGACTTCAGGCGACGATACCCTGATACCTTTCAGAAGCCACCATACATCGGTGACAGGCCATTAAACCTGCGTGGAAACCAAAAGTTCTGAAGATTGTCCAGGTGGGAATGAAATCCGATTACAATCCGGTAGGGCTGACGGATTCCACCAGTTGAGCCGCGAATCCAATTGCAACCCCCACCTCCCTTACGGGAAGCAGGCTTTTTCGTGGCCGACTCTCTCTATCCTACGTCTGCAGAGAACCGATAGGAAGCCCTCACCTCGAAACCAGGGCAAATTATTCGTGATCCACCCGGTTTTCTGTCCCTTTTGCCCATTATAAACGATACAGGCAGACATCATCCGGGCAGAAGACGACACGCGAGCGTCATTTCCGAACCGAAACTATTTGTGCGCTATTTCCATGGCAAATCCCCCTGCGTACAATTCAGCGGAGGAAGGAGAAGCGGGGCAAGTCGGTTCGGCAAGAAAGGAGAGAACGATGACTACCAAGACGGATGTTGTTTCAATCAAGACCAGTTCCGACAGTAACGTTATTGAAATCAGGGTGTCCGGAAAATTAAGCCGGGAGGATTACGAGGTTTTTGTCCCGGAAATCGAGGCACTGATCGCCCAACACGGAACAGTGCGGATCCTTTTCGATATGCACGATTTCCATGGTTGGGAGACAGCTGCTCTTTGGGAAGATATCAAGTTCGATTGGAAACATTACCGCGATATCGAACGAATCGCGATGATCGGCGAATCAGCATGGGAGAAGGGAATGGCCAAGTTTTGCATTCCATTCACGAAAGCAAAAATCCGCTACTTCGATCGCCAGGAAGAAGCGGCCGCTCGTGAGTGGATCACCGGGGAAGACTGACAGTCCCGTACCGTGCTGCCCTGTTTCGCCTAACCTAAATGTCGTTTGAAAAACTCTTTGGTTCGTTTCCACATTTCCCCGCTGAGTACGTGTCCGGTATCAGGTTCGATCCACCAGGAGAAGTTTTTCTCTGCGTGGATCGCCTGATACGCCTTTTCGATCGTCTTGACCCCTCGACGGACTTCCTCGATCGGGCTGCCTGCGTCTTTCTCGCCAAAATTGAGATGCAGGGCTCGGGGAGCAATCAACGCGGCGATATCCGGTGTGTCTCCATACTGATACAGTCCGGGAATGAAGTTCGGGAAACAGTGCAGCAATTCATGTTTGTGGATCCCCGCGTAAGTCGGCAGACAGCAGTTCCCTACCAACGCTTTCAAACGGGGTTCCCAGGGACCGACGAGCCAGGTATGCGTTGATCCCATCGAATGACCGTAGCAGCCGATGCTGTCCGCTTTCACTTCAGGACGGCTTGCAACAAGATCGACAGCCCGTTTCATGTCGAGAATGTTTTTCCA
>JALTOP010000399.1 GCA_027000105.1 Planctomycetaceae bacterium
CGCCGATAATATCCGTCCCTCCAATATCGGTTGCAACCAGCGACATCCCAATCGCCCACCAAGGCAAGGAACGCCCGGCGAGAAAAAGATCGGAACCGGTTTTCAGCCGTCGCCCGATGTAAACACCCAACGCCATCGTCCCAATCAGGTAAACAGCGAGCATTACGTAATCAAGAATTGCGAGATTTGTCATTTTTCGAACGTCATATTTTTCAAACGTTATATTGAATGTGATTCCAATTACCGCAGAGAAAAGACCATTCTCAACCTGAACAGCCATCAAAAATCTGAACAGCCACAACCGCCATCAAAACAGACGGTGATCAGTTCGCATCCACCGATGCCTCTTTCATGCTTGTTTTGCACATGTAAAACCACATCAAGAAACAAACATAACCTGGAGAAATGCCTTGCGGCTATTCGAAAACAGACGCAAACCGGGCAGCATCCTTTGAACCCCAAAAGTCTGAAAGTTCTTCGTGGAAACGATCTTTCAGGAAATATCACTGGATGTTTGCTCATTATATGAGTATAATCCCCGCTGCAGGGTCTGTTTCATCTGGTGGTTCCCTTGTGAATGTCTCAGATTTGCTTGATCCCAACGTATCGGCACGGGCTGTAAATGCAAGAGTCTATCGCCGATAAAAAAACTTTTGAACGTAACCGGATATCTCAAAGGGTATCTTGAAAATTGAAACGGGAGGAGAGACCGCATGAGTTATGGTAATGAGTATGCACAGGAAAATCCTTTTGCAATCGATGCTGTGCGCGAGGAACGGGCTGCCTTTATTCGCAGAACGTACGCTCACCTGACCGGCGCGATTTTCGGCTTCGCCGGGCTGTTGTATATCTTCAGTCAAAACGATGCGATCGCGATCCCTCTAATGAAGTTGTGGGGGGTCGGAAACGGCCTGCTGATTCTCGGCCTGTTCATGGTCACAAGCTGGGTGGCCAATTCATGGGCCTTGAGTGGAGGCTCGCTGACAAAACAGTACCTCGGGTTGATGCTCTACACGGTGGCAGAGGCTGTCATCTTCACCCCGATTATATTCTATATCCTCAGATTTCAGCAGAGACCGGAAGTCATCATGGATGCCGGTGTGATGACAGTCGTTATTTTTGGCGGGCTAACCGCTTTCGTGATGCTGACCGGGGCGGATTTCTCTTTTCTCAGGGGGATTCTGGCCGTTCTCGGATTCGCAGCCATCGGCTTGATCATCATTGCTGCCCTGTTTGGTGGAATACAGTTGGGCACCTGGTTTTCCGTGGCCATGGTTGGCTTGATGGCCGGTTATATTCTGTACGATACGTCCAATATCCTGCATCATTACCGGACGGATCAGCATGTCGCCGCTGCTTTGGGACTGTTCGCTTCGATCGCAACCATGTTCTGGTACGTCTTGCGACTCTTTATGTCCAGAGACTGATTTCCCCCACATGAAAAATTCAAACCCCGGTTCTCCATTTGTTTGGAAATGCCGGGGTTCTTTTTATCGTATCGATTCCGTTTCGGGAAAGGTTCGCTATTGTGGATCCTGCCATTTTATCAATACATTTTATTTCGATAGTCCTGCATTCTTTTTCGTTCCCGGTTTTAAGAGCGCGTGTCATTTAGCCTTGGTGCGATCCGGGAGGATTGAGTAGACTTTGTGAACATGGACGATAATAAGCATGGACGATGATATTGTCCCGCAAAACACCTTGGAGCCACAAGACCAGCTTGGGACAGTTGAATTGATAAAAAGGGGTTATTGGAACCGGCGAATTATTACGGACAGGTATGTACGGTACGGATCGGTCCTCAAAACGATTTCAATCGCCTGATTGCTGTACTACTAACGGTTAAAGTTTACGAACGGTGCAAAAACTTTAGAAAATCTCATTTTGGTTACGTTGGTCAGAACAGACCAACCGTGCCGAGAAATTTGTGTGCCTGTTCTTGGGTTGAAGTCTTGGGTTGAAGCGGAGGATGCCTATACTGCAGGGGAGTGGTGGTTCTCTATGTTATGGATGGCCATCTATGCCTATTGCATTTCTGAATGAACTGGCCGTTCTTTCCCATCGATAGAAGCTGGAGGACACGATGTCTGAAGTTTTTCCGGTCAACGATTTTGGCCCGGCGATGCCCGGGCTGGTGATGGCAGCGGTGGCGATTGTGCATGTTTTCCTGGCCCAGTTTGCTGTCGGCGGCGGAATGCTTTTGTGTTACTTTCAGTGGTTGGCGATGACCGATCGCAGCGAACATGCCCGACGGTTTATCGATGGCTATTTCAAAGTTCTTGTGCTGATCAGTTTTATTCTTGGCGCGTTGACGGGTGTGGGCATCTGGCTGACATCGATTCAAATCAGCCCCGCCACCATTGGCGCGATGGTCGAAAATTTTCATTGGCTTTGGGCGGCTGAGTGGACTTTTTTTTGTCTGGAAGTTGTCGCCGGTTATTGTTTTTATCGTTGTCACAAACGGCTTGATGATCGAACGTCGTTAAAACTGCTCATGCTTTACGCCTTCGCCTCGTGGATGAGCCTGTTCATTATCAACGGAATTCTTTCCTGGCAATTAACACCGGGGCGCTGGGTGGAAACCCATCAGATTGCTGACGGCTTTTTCAACCCGGGTTTCTTTCCGAGCTTGCTGTTTCGTACCGTTGTTGCAACGACACTTTCCGGGCTGGCTGCCTGTTTTGTCATCAACACAATGAGCGATATCGATCGTGAAGGGAAGCGGCAGTTGATCAATCAGACGGCTCGCCTGCTGATTCCGATGGTTGCCATGCCGTTTCTTGGTGCGTGGTATCTTGCCGTTCTTCCCGCGGATAGTCGAGGTTGGATTCTGGGAGGCAGCCCCGCCATGATGCTGTTTTTCAGCATTTCTGTCGGAGCATCGCTGGCGATCGGTGCGTATGCCATCGCCGGGCTGGTGATGCGAAAATTGTACATCAACGGAGCAACCGCCTTGCTTCTGTTAGTGCTCGCCTTTGGTGCAACCGCAGGAGGAGAGTTTGTCCGCGAAGGTTCCCGCAAACCTTTTTCCATCCGATACGTTCTTTATTCAAACGCGATCCTGCCTGAAGACGTACCCCGGATGCGAGAAGTGGGGTGTTTGACAAACGATCCCTATCCGCTGCGAAATGCAGAGGAAGTTCCTACTCCTCTGTTACGAACAGGAGCACTCGTTTTTCGCAGGCAGTGCAGCATCTGTCACACGCTGGAAGGAACCAACGCGGTGGCCCATCTGACGGGAACCTGGGATCTGGACCAGATGCGGATGAATCTTGCGAAACTGCAACATACCAAACCATTCATGCCTCCTTTTGCGGGAACCGCCCGGGAACTCGAAGCCATGGTACAGTTCATCCGCTGGAATTCCGCTGGTCGCCCCGGACAATGGGAACATCAAACAGATGACGAAAAAACATTATCGCAAATACAGACCTGGCTCGACGAAGCGGGGACGGAATCGAGCAGTCACCCGCAGTAAGGTCTACTGTAGTGGATCAGACTGTCGATAGAAACAACTTCAGATAAAAGAGGATAACCGATAGATGGATAGCCTGTTTCCTCTCTCGTTGCCAGCCGCTTCTGCGTTTTATATGACGTTGTATCTGCTGACGTTTATGATCCATCATGCGATGATGCACTACGTGATGGCGGGGAGTTTGTATATCGCCTGGGCGACGGCTTTCCCCGGTTCTTCGGCTACGCCCCGCAGCGAACAACCACTCGCATTATTGATTCGTGACTGGACGCCGTTCATGCTTAGTGGGGCGATCACGGCTGGCATTGCTCCACTGCTATTCATTCAGATTCTTTACCAGAAAAGTTTCTACACTGCCAACTTGCTGCTCGGTTGGCGATGGATGCTTATCATTCCGGTTCTGATTATCGCCTTCTATTTGCTCTACCTGCTCAAGAGCTCGGTCATTACAAAATGGCCCAGCGTGGTGCGTGTCAACCTGCCACTTTTCACGGCGTTATGTTTTCTGTTTGTCGGCTTTTGCTGGACGGTGAACAATTCGGTCGGCAATCACGAAGAAAACTGGGCGAAAATCTATACCGATCAAACGATCCCCGTCGCCTGGTCGATTCTTGCCCGCATGGGAATCTGGATCGCGGGATCATTCGCCACGCTGGCTGTCATCACCGGCTGGCAAATCGCCTCGAAAAAAAACAAGGACTCCCCCGAAAACGGAACCTGCGACCTGCAGGCAAAGCAACTGGCATCTGTTTCTCTTTTTGGGTTGACGATGGCCGGAATCAGTGCGGGAATCTATTATTGGAGCTTGGAACCGGGCATTCAATCCGCCTTATTGGGACCATCGGTGCTTCTCTGGTTGATGCTCGCGATCGTGGGAGTGATCGTGCAAGTTCTGGGTTGGCTGTTTCAATTTCGCAACGCCTGCTTATGTCGTAAACATCTTACGATGGTCACTACAGGTTTGATCGCTGCTCTTTCAGGAACAACGATCTTGCGAGAAGTCATTCGCCTGCAATTTATTGATATTCACAAACTGTACCCGTTGCACGAAAAATCCTCCCAGGTAGGTGGTCTTTCTGTCTTTCTGCTTTTCGCCCTCATGAATACCATTCTCATTGTGTACTGCTTACGATTGGTCAGAACCAGGTGAGTCTTCTGAACATTGAGGCATTTGCGGTCGGATGTTTTTATTCATACTATGAAGCTTCACACCTGATACCGGAAACCAGGCCGAGTGAAGCGTGGGATATTGTTGGTGAATTCATTGGGTCTCTATCATCGAAAGAAGAAACATCGTGATGAATCGACATTCAAATAGTGCCTGTTTCCGATCCATTTTTTCGCACTGTTGGAGAATCCTGCTGCTTCTTGTGGTCTTTGCTGGTTCAAGTTTGAATGCACAAGAGCGTTCAAAAGAGGGGAAATCTGCTCCCGAAACATTGCGTGTTCTTTGTTACAATATCCATTACGGACAGGGGATGGATGGGAAGTACGATGTGGCCAGGCTGGCAGAAGTGATTAAACGGGTGCAGCCGGATTTGGTCGCGCTGCAGGAAATTGATGTCTGGGTGAAGCGGTCCGGACGAGTGCATCAAATTCAACAACTTGCCAAACTGACCGGTATGCAGGCGAGATTCGGGCCAACACAACATTACGAAGGGGGGCTGTTCGGCAACGGCGTTTTAACCCGGTTACCAATTCTGGATGTCCTTATTCAGCCGCTGCCCTATACCGAAAGCACGCCCGAAAAAGTGACGTATCCCCGAGCCGCGATTGCAGTCACCGTTCGTCTTGCCGATGGTTCGCCGCTGCGGTTTATCAGCACGCATTTTCAACACAACGTCCCGGCTGATCGTGTTGCAGAAGCAATCGCGATCAACAAGCATTTCGCGCAACCGGATGACATGATTCCCACAATTTTGGCAGGCGATATGAATGCGACTCCAAATTCGGAACCGATACTGGAACTGCAGAAGCGTTGGGAAAACGCGATCGACGAACAAGCCTCGCCCACTGCCCCTTCTCCAAAACCGAGAAGCCGCATCGATTACATTTTCTATCGCAATGCTCCAAAATTGAAACTGCAACGAACCGAAGTCATCCCGGAAAAAATGGCCTCCGACCATCGCCCCGTTTTTGCTCTGTTCAAGCTCAAACGCTGATTGACGCCTGGTTTGCGCATGATCGCCTGAACCGCGTTGCGTGATCTGTTTTGGCATCATTCCCGCTTTGCATGATGCTTTTGTGCTACATTCCCGAATGTGCACCTTTTCTGGGTAAATTCCTTAACTATTTTCTGTACAAGGAGTTACAGCACGTTCCCCTGGTCTGTTTTCCTTAGTGTTGTTAAGTGGCGCAGCGATTGCGTTTCGTTTGTGGCAGCAATGACCACTACAGTCGAAACGCCTATGCAGGGAGATCAGGGGAGTTATGGCACGCAGAAAACGTCAACGGATTAGTCTTCAGGAGGAAAACGGAACGGTTACCCTGGATATGGGGCCGATCGAAATTTGGGACGGGGCGGATTTGGCTCTCCTTCGGGAAACCGTTGCTCAATTGACGGAGCAGGAAGGCAAGAAGTCGCTTTGTTTCGCCATTTCGCACGTGAAGTATGTGCCAAGCGGTTTTTTCGGCATGCTGCTGGATTGCCATGATCGGGGCATTCAAATTCGACTGCTCAGTCCGACTCATTATGTGACGGGTATGTTGTGGTTCCAGCGGTTCTTTGCCAGGGATGCAGGATTCTCCGCTCCCGACTGTTACCAACTCCATTCCGGACCGGAAGAAAGTATCCCGCACGATCAGCCGCTGCCCTGGGCATCAGAAGCCGATCAGGAAATCTGGGACGCGAATCAGGTCAAACAGCGTTCCATGCTCACGCCGGAGCCTCAATCGTAAAAAGCATGAAAAAACGTGAAAAAACGTGAAAGAGTGTGAAACGACTCCGGTTCATTGCTTGATGCTTGAAGAAAGAAAAAAGCGGGGCAGAGTGAAGTCTCCGTCCCGCCCTATATGATGAATTGCCATGTTCGAATCAGGCGTGGCAGCTTTCGTAAGTGATATTGAATTTTTTCATTTTCTTGTACAGCGTTGTACGATTCACACCAAGCATTTTGGCGGTTTCCTGTCTGTTCCAACCGTTTGATTCGAGAGCCTCGATCAGAATCTGTCGTTCCGGATTGGCCAGAGCGGATTTGAGTGAATTGCCGCCGAAATGAGCGGGAACGGTTCCAATTTCAAGTTGTTTGTGAATGGTTTCCGGCAAGTCGTTGACTGTTATCTGACGTCCTCGAGTCAACACGACGGCCCGCTCGACAACGTTGACCAATTCGCGGACATTGCCCGGCCAGCTGTATCGCTGCATGTACTGGATCGCTTCATCGGAGAAGCCTTCGATGTTTTTGCCGGTCTGTTCGTTGAACTGTTTGAGATAGTGTTCGAGAAGCAACGGAATATCACCCACGCGCTCACGAAGTGGCGGTTGCGTCAGTGAGATAACATTGATCCGATAGAACAGATCCTGTCGGAACTTCCCTTCTTTAACGAGTTGTTCGAGGTCTTCGTTGGTCGCCAGAATCAGTCTGCAATCGACTTTATATGTTTTATTTCCACCAACGGCTTCGAATTCGTGATCCTGCAACACGCGGAGCAGCTTGACCTGCAATTGAGGTGAAGCAGTCGCGATTTCGTCGAGGAACAACGTGCCTCCGTCCGCCTGAAGGAACTTTCCGACTTTATCTGTCGTCGCTCCGGTGAATGCCCCCTGCACATGCCCGAACAGTTCGCTTTCCAGCAGACTATCCGGCAACGCCCCGCAGGCGACTTCAACGAACGGCTTATCCTTGCGGTTGCTCATTTGATGGATGGCACGGGCGGTAATCGTTTTACCGGTACCATTTTCCCCGAGAATAAGAACCGTTGTCCGGGTATCGGCCACGCTTTCAATCAGATCGAACATTTTCGACATCTTGTAATCGCGACCGATAATGTTTCCAAGCCCATGTTTTTCGTCGAGTTGAGCTTTGAGCTGTTTGTTTTCTTCTACAATTTTGCGCTGTCCGAGTGCCCGTTGAATCGAAAGATTCAGTTCGTCATCGATCACTGGTTTGGTCAGGTAATCGAACGCACCGATGCGAATCGCTTCCACCGCACTTTCAATCGTCCCGTATCCGGTCATTATGATGATGGCGGTATCCGGCTGGTTTTTCGCTGCCCATTCGAGCAGATGGAAACCATCCTGATCGGGCAGATTGACATCACAAATCACCGCCTCGAATGGAAATTCCTGCATTCGATTCAACGCTTCGGTGCACGTGGCGGCCGTTTCCGTACGGTAACCGAGTTGGCGCAGATAATCGGCCATTGCCTCCAGAATGAATTGATCATCATCGACAACGAGCAGCGATCCGGGCGAGTTGGACATAATTTTCTCAGCTATTTAACAGAACAGAAAATGTGTAACAAACAAACCGGCAGAAAGAACCACAACCGCGGAACTTTCTGCAACCGTGCTGAGAGCTTTGAGTTGGGAGGATATTCAAACCTAGGTCAAAAGTTGCATCCTGACAACGAAATCAGTCCGATTTGGTGCTTTTGCTCATCCCGTCTGCTTTCCTGATCCTCATAACCGATAAAAACAGAAGCAAATCGGGAAAGAGTGCCTCGAACGGGCGGTTTTTGCTGGAGTTTTCCATCTGTATTTTCCCTGTTGGGGCTCATTCTGCCCTACAGGAAAGCGATAAAATACTCTAAACTCATTCCGGGAAACCGTTCTCTGGCAATAAAACAACTTTCTTATGGATAACTTTGGGAGTATCGCATGATTTCTTTTTCACGGATTCTGGTTGGAGTTGATCTGTCCCATTCAGACCGGATCGTTTCTGAAGAACTGTCAGATCATTGCAGGCACGCGGTGATTCGTGCAACCGAGTTGGCAAAGGCGAAGGGGGGAGAGATCACCTTCTTTACCACGCTTGAAATTTCCGAGCAGGCCCGGCATATGATCGAAGAAAAAGAATCGAAGATTACTGATTCTGTTGAGGTCGCGGCACAGCGGGTTCTGGAAAAGCTGGTTGCAGAGGCGGAAGCGGAAGGGATCAGCGCATCCTGTAAAGTGACGTTCGGCTCCAGTTGGGAGCAGATCATTCGTGAAGCGATCCGCAGTGAGCAGACATTGGTGATTGTAGGACGACGCGGTTCCCGTTCTTCCAGTCGATTCTTCTACGGCAATACCGTGACGAAACTGATTCGGAAATGTCCGGTGCCTGTTCTGGTCGCCAAACCGGACCCTGTCCGTGAAGTGGAAGCGATTCTTGCTGCAGACGATTTTAGTGAAATAGGAGAAGCGGTACTCGATGCCGGTGTCCAGCTGGCGCAAGTGAAAATGGGACGCCTACATGTGGTGCACGTTATCGAAGAGGAGGGACACGGCCTGTTTGGTGGAACATCCCGTGAAGAGGGGGCCGAACTGGAAGCGAAAGAAAGAGAAGCAGCCGAAGCGGAAATCAATGAGCGTCTTTCCCGAACCGATTACAGAACTCTCGTGCATGGAACCAAGGTTCATGTTGATGTCGGTTCTCCCGAAGAAGTGATTCTTGATATCATCGAAGGGGAAGACGTCGATCTGATGGTCATCGGAAGTGTCGGCCGCTCCGGACTTAGCGCCATGTTACTGGGAAGTACTGCGGAAAGATTGCTCAGCACAGCTGACGCTTCCCTGATGGTCATCAAGCCGGCTGATTTTGTCAGTCCGGTCAAAGTGGAATAGGGGGATCTTCTGCCCGTAAAAAATGGATTGCCCGAACCAATTTATTCGAAAACCGACAACCCGCAATTCCTGGATAATTCCTGACATTTCATTTTTGATTTTTGGTTTTTGATTTGTCAGTTGGACCTTGTTAGGGTGAATTCGGTCGGGCTGATTGACAGATCATTCTATTAGTCAGCCTTTCAGTCAGTCCATTGGCTCCTCTGGGGTTGGCATGAGTTGACATTCCGGCGGCTACGAGGGCGTTTGATCGGCGTATGGTCTTTGTTGTTTTGCCAAACCGAGGGGCTCTCCCATTCAGGACGTTTGTCTGCAGGTTTGGAGGTGAGTAGCGATGCCTCAGGATGATTCGTTGAATTCGGCTTCAAGGAAATCGACCTCAAAGGCGTTGTCGCACTCCCGATCGCTTGAGCGTGGCTGCGGCTGTTTTTTCGGCCTGTTTTTCGGCTTTTTCATTCTGGTCGGCACGGTTGTCCTCTTTCCGCTCTTTCTTTTACCCGTTCTGCAATATCTGGAAACGACCAGTTGGGTGGAAACGCCATGTGAAATCGTTTCCAGCAGAGTGATCAGAGAGAATGAAAAAAACAGAATTGCGGTTCAATATAAATACAGAATTCAGGGGAAGGAATTTCGCGGTCATAAATATCGTAACTACGAGGTCGTGGGGGCATCCCGTTCCAGTTTGGAACATGTTGTCAACAAGCTCCAACCGGGAACGAAAACGGTCTGTTATGTGAACCCGGAAAACAACAGTCAGGCGGTTCTGGATCGCAGTTTTTCGCCGATGCTGCTGGTAGGGCTCTTTCCGCTGGTTTTTGTGTTCATCGGACTGCTTGGCCTCGTATTCTCCCGGTCATTGGTGCAGCGTTTTATGACAGGCAGACTGACCGGCGTGAAACATCAGGAGTGGCGCACAGAGGCGGCGATTAAGGAACAACGCCAGTCTTCTACAGGAGATGGGCATAATGGAGAATGGGAGATGCCTTCCGTTTCGACCGGGCCGATCGAATTGAAATCGAGTTCAAGCCCAATAACGGGTGCTATCTTCGCCGCCATTTTCGCATTATTCTGGAATGGGATTGTTTCCGTTTTTCTGTATGAGGTGGTTGATGACTGGGCGAATGGAAGACACAATTGGTTTCTGACATTCTTTCTGATTCCGTTTGTACTGATTGGCATCGGCGCGATTCTGGCAGCCATTTACACGTTTCTGGCCCTGTTCAATCCGAAGCCGAAGGTTACTGTCAGCGATGCGACAACCATTTTGGGGGAGAGTTTCGTTCTCAATTGGCAATTCCCGGGGAGTACCTCTTCAATACGAAAAATGCAGGTTCAGCTTGTTGGCACTGAATGGGTTCAGTATCAACAGGGAACCAGTACTTATACCGACACCAGGGAGTTTTATTGCGAGGATCTGTTCGAAACCGATCAGCCAATGGAGATGACTGAAGGGGAACTGGAAGTTGTCATCCCGGTGAATACGATGCACTCTTTCAACGCCAGTCACAATAAGATCAAATGGAGCCTGCGAATTAAAGGTGACATACCAATGTGGCCCGATGTGAATCGGAGTTACGAATTTACCGTACTCCCCCTACCGGTAGAGCAAGGGGCAATTCCAGGATGAACAGGATGAACAGGATGAGCACGGGCAACAGCAACTGGCTGAATCGATGTTCGAGTTGAGAATTGAAAGTGCATGATGGTTAAAATTCGTATAAGTGTGATCGCGTTGCTTTTCATTTTGCCGTTGGGCTTGCTCGTTTCCCCGGCGATCGGCCTGGCAAAAGAGAATTCCGTAGCATCTTCCGCACGCCCGAATATCCTGTTCTGTATCGCCGATGATGCTTCCTATCCGTATATGGGAGCGTACGGATGCAACTGGGTAAAAACACCGGGCTTCGATTATGTTGCCAAACAAGGCCTGCTTTTCACAAAGGCGTATACCCCGAACGCCAAATGTGCCCCCTCACGTGCCTGTATTTTAACGGGGCGCAACTCCTGGCAACTGAAACAGGCCTGCAACCACTGGTGCTTTTTTCCCGAAGAATTTACCACTTACGCTGAAGTATTGGCCCGAAACGGTTATTTCGTCGGTTCGACCGGCAAGGGCTGGGCACCGGGAATTGCGTTGGACAAGCAGGGAAAAGGGCGGACGATGACCGGACAGGTTTTTGGCCGCGCCCGTACAAAACCGCCGACAACCGGAATATCGCGGATCGATTATGCCGGAAATTTCAGAGATTTTCTGAACGCCAAAAAAGACGGTACTCCCTGGTGTTTCTGGTACGGCGCATTTGAACCGCACCGACGATACGAATACGGTTCCGGTGTGAAAAAGGGGGGCAAGTGTATCGATCAGATCAATATCGTTCCGCCTTTCTGGCCGGATAACGAAGTGATCCGCAATGATATGCTCGATTACGCATTCGAGGTGGAATATTTCGATTCGCATCTCCTGCAAATGCTCAACCTGCTTGAATCACGGGGGGAACTCGATAACACGCTGGTTGTTGTTACTTCCGATAACGGTATGCCTTTCCCGCGCATCAAAGGGCAGGAGTACGAATTGTCGAACCACTTGCCCCTGGCGATCATGTGGAGAAGGGGGATTGCAAAGCCGGGGCGTACAATTGATGATTACGTCAGCTTCATCGATTTCGCACCGACATTTCTGGAACTTGCCGGGCTGGATGCAACACAAACCGGAATGCAACCAATAACCGGACGCTCGCTGGTGGAAGTTTTTCAATCCGAAAAATCGGGGCGCGTGATTCCGCAACGGGATTTCGTTCTCATCGGCAAGGAAAGGCACGACGTCGGTCGCCCGAACGATTGGGGGTATCCGATTCGCGGGATTGTCAAAAACGG